>CAYLWG010000160.1:0-6987 GCA_964387235.1 uncultured Dehalococcoidales bacterium | reverse complement strand
AACGAACATCCGAACGCGTTCATAAACGTTCCACTGGACGAAGTGGTTGCCCGAGTGGTCGATACCATCCGCGAGATCAGGCCACATGTCGTTTTCACGTTCGACGAAGGCGGTGGCTACGGGCACCCCGATCATATCCATGCCTCAAATGCGACGAAGCTCGCATATTTCGCTGCGGGCGACCCGGATTACGCTGGCTCGAAGCTGAAACCCTGGAAGCCCTCGCGACTCTATTTTCACGGGTTTCCACGATCAAGGATGCGACGCTGGATGAAGCTGTTTGCCGAGGCCGATCCGGATTCGGATATGGCGAAGCTTGATCCAGAGCAGATGGGCGTGGCCGACGAACTGCTGACCACGGTTATCGACACCGCGCCGTTTGCTGAAACCCGCCGAAGGGCTATTGCCGTACACCGTACGCAGTATTCACCGCTAGACAGGATTGCTTCGAGTGAGCATGGTGACGAGATGGCAGACGACTATCTCGGCACCGACCATTTCACAAGAATCGACCCTCCCGCCGGAAGCGGAATGGGCAGTCAAGGGGCGAATACCGAGATCGAACGCGACCTGTTCGAAGGCCTTGATATTTAGTTGGGCGTTTGTCACCGGGCGTGCCGAGGCCGCACTTGGGCGTTTGTCGCCGGGCGTGCCGAAACCGCACTTGGGCGACTTTTATGCAGCTCCGCGGGGCACGCCAGGGCAAGGGAATGCACGCCCACCGACAAACACCTACGCTCGCCTGAGTTCCTTTGACGCTACTAGCGCAATCGCCATTACCGGCGTTCCCAGCAATGCGCTGATAATCAATGCCTCCTCATTGCCAAGCCATTGGGCAACGGCCCCGCCAAAGAGCCAGCCGAGCGGGAACATGTTCATGGCGATCACATACAGGCTCATCACCCGTCCGCGCATCTCGTTGTTAGCGGCCTGCTGGAACATTGTCAGCACAGCAGTGACCCACGGCATGCCCGCAAGGCCCATAACGAACAGGATGCTCATTGAAAGCGGCACAGAACGGGAAAACCCGAACGACACCATTGCCACATCCCACACAATGCCTGAAACCAGCATCGCGTAGGCACGCCGGTGGTGAATCCCAAATATCGAGATAACAGCCGCACCGATCAGCATGCCAGCCCCGAACACACCGCCCATCAGGCCAAAGCCGCCGGGGCCGATATCAAGCACTTCGTCGGCATAGACCGGCATGAGCGGAAAAATTGCGACGGCAAACAGGTTCTGAACTATGACAAGCAGCGTGAGCCAGAGCAGGGGAGGGGTGTTGCGAGCGTAGCGGAGGCCTTCGATGAGTTGAGTGGTAAACGACACCTTCGATTCAGCGGATTCGCGTTCTGGCTCTCGAACTCTCAGCAGCAGCATTAGCCCGAGAACGTTTCCAACGACAACCAGCCAGAACACCGTGTGCGCACCTGATGCCACTATGACCAACCCCACCACCAGCGGCCCCAGCATCTCTCCTGTCGTCTGGGCCACAGACATGACCCCGACTGCATTCGACAGCCGGTCCGATCGAACGATATCGCCGATAAGCGCGAAAAACGCCGGGCCATAAAGAGCGCCACCGATGCCCCCGAGAACTGCCAGCGCGATCATGTGCCATGCTTCAAGGTTCTCGGTCGATATCAACACCGCGGTGATGGCCGAGGCTATGGCGATCAGCGCACCTGAAACGATCATGAGATTGCGTCGGCCAAACCGGTCTGAAATCACCCCGCCGAACAATGCGAGGAACAGGATTGGTATGGCGCGGACCCCGGCGACCAGCCCGATCCACAACGTTGAGTGGGTCAACTCGAAAATTACCCAGGACGCGGCGGCACCGCGCATGAAAATTCCGAGATCAAATATCGCCTGGCTGGCGATAAGCGCACGAAACTGGGCATCGGCAAGCACATCGACTGCGACGGGGCGGTACTTTCGTATTTTCCCGAATGGCCTGAAATTCACAACGCACTTGCCAGGCGTTCAAGCACCATTGCCACGCCGTAATCGTCATTGGATGCTGTGCCATACCTTGCCAGCGACTTGATTTCAGGAATCGCGTTGTCGACGGCTACCGACCAGCCGCAGTCACGTATCAGGTCGATATCCACATAATCGTCGCCAAAGGCAAGCACGTCACCGAGCGAGATTTCAGCCGCTTCGAGTAACGCGGCTACCGCTCCCGATTTAGTTGCGTTGCGGGGTACGATATTCAGGAACTGCGATTTCGAAGCACGAAAGACGATCGTGTTTTCGGAAAGTTGTTTTTCCAAAATTTTCGCCAGCTCTTCAAGATTACTGTTCAGGCCATTAATCGAAACCTTGGCAGGTCCGATTCGCATCGCCTCTTCTACGGGTACGACCATAGTGGGACTTGCGTTATTGAATGCCCATAGCGAATTAATGTCATCGTCATGATTGACTGCGAAGCGTGTTCCATCGATCTCCATCGTCATGCGCGCCTGCGGGGTCACTTCGTTTGTGATTGACCAACACATCTGGGCATCGGCGGGGTCGATAGGCCACCGAAACGATCCGGTCAGCCCTGCACGTCCGGTCGCGATAGTTCCGTTCATCTGTACCAGGGATGTGATTTCCAGAATATCGTCACCGACGAGCACCGGCAGCACACGTTCAGGGCGCGAAGTCGCGATGATTATCGGCAGTCCTACGTCATGGACCGCGTGCAAAGCGCGCCGGGTGCGGTCGGCGAGTCTTGAATTTGAAGCCAGGGTCGTGTCATCGAGATCAAGCGCTATGGCCCGTGGCGTTTTCATAGTAAAGTCCGGCAAATTCAAGTCGGCCTGTCCTTTGAACCGTGCCGCTGCACCGGTGAAATTATCAGCGTAAACGCCCATAGCGGAAGTGGAAATGACAGAACGAGCATGAGCGTATGCCACGCTACCGAACTTAGTAACTATCACCCGCGTTGGTGATCCGGCCTTTATCACGTGTGTAATTTTGGCAGCGGATGCAGAATCGGGCATGTGGTCGATCTTCTCACGACGGCGAGGGCCACGCGACCCCGGGTCTCTCCACTTCGGTCGAGACGCGTTACGTCGAGGTAGGTGGCTTCACCTCGCTTTGCGTAACGCAGGCGTCATGATGATCGCCGTCCCCGACAAAAGAAGCCCGCCCGCTATTCCAAGAAAAAGTGTTGTTTGAATGCCCCAGGCCTCGATACCAGCTCCGCCCACAAGCCACCCGAGTTGATATGTAAGCACCGTCATGAAATAGAGGCTCATCACACGCCCACGCATTTCCTCCGACGCTGTTACCTGAAGTAGCACCGGGACAGAAATCATCCACGCCGAAAATGCCATGCCCAGAGTGACCATCGACACCCCGGTGATAAAAACATTGGGTGCCACCGCAAGCAACACAACCGACGCATCGAACAACAGAATCCCGAATATCAGCAGATAGCCCTTGCGGATGTGCTTGCTGATCGAAAACAGGACAATTGCCCCAACAAGTGAACCGACCCCGTTCAGGGCCAGCATAGCTCCGTAGCCAACTTCACCAAGGCCCAGCACGCTCCTGACCTTCACAGGGATCGCTGGCTGGTAAACCCCGATAAAAAACGCGCTCAGAGAAACGATGAGCAGGGCACGAATCACCGGGGTCCGGTACGCATAGCCGATGCCCTCGCGGATATCGGCAAGCATGTTTCGACCGGTGGGTACCGGAACATGTCGCGTGCGCACACGGAAAATCATGACTGCCGAGAATACATACAGAGCGGTGAGGGCATAGAAAGCCATATCGAACCCCAGCAACAGCAGCGCGCCGCCAACGCCGGGCCCGACAATGGTGGCAGTCGTAGAAATTCCGGCGTTCAGGCTGGACGCGGCCACCAACCTGTCTCGGCCTACAACATCTACCGCAAAGGCCTGGCTGGTCGGGTTGTGCATGGCAAACATTGCGCCAGTCATAAGCGATATCGGAATAAGGTGCCACCATTCCAATACGTTCATCGTCAGCAATACAGCGGTCAGCAACGCCATCGAAGCGATCGCCATTTTCGTTCGCCACATCAACTGCCAGCGTTCTGTGCGGTCGGCCAGCGCACCCCCGACAAGCGAGATCGAAATGATCGCTATGCCCGGCATCGCATTGACCAGCCCCATCAGCGTCTCGGAGCCAGTCCTATCAAGGACGATCCACGCCTGGGCCATGTTTCTGATCTGGTATCCGGCGAACACCGCAAGGTTCGAAAGGATCAAAAAGCGGTAGTCGCGTATGCCCAGAACACTGAACGGCCCAACTGTTGCGCCGCTATCGGCATGGACCATGATTTCGGGTTCATATCCAGGTTCAATTTCAACCGAATCGGCTGCTTGTTTAGTCAGGACATTTCCTCTGCCGGGCTCGTGATGTTGGGGCCAGCGGTATGTGGAATATTTCCGTTGGCCCCAACATCACAGGAACCCGGCCACATGTGAATTGCTAAAAAATACGATTATTCGAAGCTTGTTTCATCCGTTAGAAAAATTCATCAGGCACGCCGGATACCCGGGTTCAAAAACTTCGCCTGCTGGCATTTCCGCTCATCTCTTCACTATGAAAGGCTCCAGCAGGACCTCGTTTATCTCGACACCGATGCCGGGTCGGTCGGGAAGCTCGAACCCCCCGTCCTTATAGTGCCACGCAGTGTCCGAAGCTTCAGCGAGCCGGTCTGAGAGGCCCCCCTGGAACTCCTGTAGATACTCAGGCTCCGCGACTGCCGCGCACTGCAAAGTAGCCGCCTGAAACACCGAAACGCCACTTCCCATGTGTGGAGTCGAAGTAATTCCCGCCTTTGCCGCGATTCCCTTCTGAATCATGTAATCGGTGAACCCGGTGCGGCCGATATCGGGTTGGTAAACATCCATGGCCCGCGGCTGCTGCACCCATGCTTCCATCTGGTAACGCGACCTGAAGTGTTCGCCAAGCGCTATTTTCGCACCCGGTTTTGCGACCAGTTCCTGGTGCCCTATCAGGTCTTCGGGCTGAAGCGGGCACTCGAAAAATCTCACTTTACGCCTGCCGTATTCCAGCTTCCCAAGCTCGGCCGACTCGTGAGAACCCATCCACAACGTATCGACCATCCACTGTTCGAGACCCGGCGCACCCTGCATCAACCCATCAAGTTCAGCGACGCCTGCTTCAACATCCCCGGTCAAAAATATCTTTGCCCCTCTCAGGCCCGTATCGACCCACTCGTTAACGTGGTCAATTCGTTCTTGAAGTGTGGCCCTGCGCACCCCCGAAAGGTACACATCGAACCGTTTTCGTGGTTCCGGAGCAAGCAGGGCGGCGACAGGGGACTGCTCTCGTTTTCCGATGGCATCCCACACCGCTATATCGATCGCCGCTAGCGCATCCAGCCAGTAGCCCGACGAATATCCGCGCCCTCGCTGGGTGTCATAAAGGAAGTTCCACAGAGTGCCAGGATGTTCAAATTCCCGCCCCTTGGCCATCTGGGCAAGCAGTTCATTTACGATCAGGCACACGACCTCGGGGCCAATCCCGGCATTCGCCTCGCCCCAGCCGACCGTCCCATCGGAAAGCGTCACTTTTACCAGCGGGGTCTCGACGTACCGGGCGTACACAGTCTGCCAGCCCTGCTTGAACTCGAAGCGCTCCGTTTGTCGATCTCCCTCACCCGCACGATACGACTCCCAGTATGAAGCTGAACCCTTAAATGCAAGGTGAACGGATTCAATCGACTTAATACTGAAACTCAAATTTGAGGGCATAGTGGCTCCACTCTTGGCTGGCAAACGAGATCGTAAATGGCGGAATATTACTCGCGGCATGTGATGCCGCGCACGGGTATCGATAGTGATTTACCGAACGATTCACCTCAACGGAACCGTGTTTAAACACTGCTCGCCCGGCGTTGACATTTCAGGTCATAAGTGTATATTTCGCTCCTGCTTCTGTTAGCCAGACCGGACCGTTTTGTTGTGTTCGGTTAGCTTCAGGGCGAGGCAATTACTAAGCTGGGGCACGGCTGGCGAATAGTGAAAGGGATTCCTGTTCACTAGGAGTCGCCGGGTAGAACCTGGTGGTGGATCGAACCTGCTCTCTACTTTTAGAGTGTGGGGTCTTCCTATATTTGGCCTTTCGGAGGAAATAGCATGGATCTTAGTTTGATCAAAAGACGATGGGCACCGACGCTTATTGCGCTCGGTAGCTTGCTCGTCATCGCTGCAGTCGCCTGTGGTGGCGACGATGGCGCTGGCGATGCCCCATCAGGCGCTGCAGCGCCAGCCGCTGCAGCCACAGCAAAGCCTGCAGAAGGTGCGGCGGCAGCGGCGACAGCCAAGCCAGCCGCAGATGCAGCAGCAGCAGCGACGGCCCAACCGGCCGAAGGTGCAGCGATGGCAGCGACAGCCGAACCGGCTGCAACGGTTGCTCAGGCAGCAGCCATCAACACCCCGGCCCCCGCTTCTGGCGGCAGCATGGGTGGACCTAGCGGCACGCTCGTGTACGGCCTGCGCACGCTGGAATCGGTTTACGGAATCGGCTATGTCGGCCCGTACCGCACTTCAGCTACTCGCCAGCTCGGTGGGGTTGAGGAGTCACTGTTCGTCTTTGAGAACGGTAACCCGATGACCCCGAACCTGATTGATACCTGGGACATCGACTCTGCCGGCACACGTGCACGGCTTACCCTGAAAAAGGGTTTGAAATGGCAGAGCCCGATTGGTTTTGAAGACAAGGACTTCGGTGAGCTGAACGCTGCCGAACTCGTCGAGTGGTTCAACCGCTCGAACTCAACGACGAACCCGGATTCCACCTATGGTGACGCCGGTGACTTCGCTGCCATCTTCCTCGAAGCCAAAGCCATCGACGAATACACCGTCGAAATTGGTCTTGTCTCGCCCGTGTTCTACTGCTTGCCGATTTCACAGTTCGGTTGTCTTTCAGCCGCACGTGGTTTCTACAAAGTAACCCACTCCGATTCCATGGGAATCGAATGGGCACGCGAGC
>CAYLWG010000159.1:0-7004 GCA_964387235.1 uncultured Dehalococcoidales bacterium | reverse complement strand
ATATGGATATCGGTTCCGCAGATAGCGGTCTTGCGGACACGGATCTTTACATCGTTCGGCCCGGAGACCGGTTCGGGCAGATCTTTCATCCAGATGCCAGTTTCGGGTTTCGCCTTTACCAGCGCCTTCACGCTATGACCTTCATTTCACGCCCAACCTTTGTGAACGCCGCTATGGCCTGATCGATCTGATCTGACGTGTGCGCCGCCGACATCTGGGTCCTGATGCGGGCCTTCCCCAGCGGTACGACGGGATACGAAAACCCGATTACGTAAATCTGCTCTTTCAGGAGTCGATCGGCCATGTCGGAAGCCACTCTGGCCTCGCCAAGCATTACAGGGACGATCGGGTGATCGCCCGGGACCAGGTCGAATCCGACACTGCTCATGCCTTCGCGAAACCGCCTGCTGTTATCGTGCAATTTCAGGCGGAGTTCACCGCTGGCCTCGAGCATGTCCAGCACTTTCAGCGATGTTGCGGCGATTACAGGTGCGAGTGTGTTCGAGAACAGATACGGTCGGGAGCGCTGCCGTAGTAGTTCCACGACCTCTTTACGGCCCGTGGTGTATCCGCCCGACGCCCCGCCAAGCGCCTTTCCAAGGGTTCCGGTAACGATGTCGACCCGGTCCATCACACCAGCCAGTTCGGGCGTTCCACGGCCTCGTTCACCGATAAAGCCAACTGCATGCGAATCGTCGACCATTACGAGAGCGTCGTACTCGTCGGCAAGGTCGCAGATCGCCTTCAAGTTGGCGTAACTGCCATCCATCGAAAAGACCCCGTCCGTTGCTATCAGTCTTCGGCGGGCGTTTCGGGCCTCGACCAGTTTCGATTCCAGATCGGCCATGTCGTTGTTTGCGTACCGGTAACGATCTGCTTTACAGAGCCGAATGCCATCGATGATCGAGGCGTGGTTGAGTGAATCGCTGATTACTGCGTCATCAGGCCCAAGAATGGTTTCAAACAGGCCGGTATTGGCGTCGAAGCAGGAGGAGTAAAGAATTGTGGCTTCCGTAGCGAGAAAGCCGCTGAGGCGATTTTCAAGTGCAGTGTGCACATCATGAGTACCACAGATGAAGCGCACGGAAGACATGCCGAAGCCATATTCCGTGATCGCGGCACGGGCCGCTTCGACCACAGCCGGATCGCTTGATAGCCCCAGATAGTTGTTGGCACACAGGTTGATAACCTCTGAGCCGTCCTGCATGTGAATTACGGTTCCCTGCGGGGAAACAATGATGCGTTCAGCCTTGTAAAGACCGGCATCGCGAATGTCTGCGACCTCCTGGTCGAGTTGACTGAGAAAGCTCTGATCCATGTGTGAGGGTTCCCTGTTTTAGTCAGGCCTGTGCCGGAACTATTCTCGGACTTATATCACGAACAGAATCAACTGGAACCGGAGGATTTCATAAAGGCTCCTGAGACGGTCAAGTTATTTCTGCTCCTCCAGCGAGGTCGTATGGCAAGTGCCATGCACCCGATTCAGTCGTGTACCACTCGCACCACGTGGTTTTTTCCTTTTCCCCACAGCGATGGCCGCCCGTACGCCCTCAGGGAATGGTTACGCACCCGCTGTGTGGCTCACCACTGCACGAACATCGGCATTACGACGTGTGTGTAGCCTTCGTGCTTCTTCGAACGGAACACACCGGGGCTTGATGGTGTTGTTGTTTCGATGTCAACATCATCGCCGCTCAGAACGTTCAGCACGTCCATCAGGAACTTGCTATTGAAGGCCACTTTGGATTCTTCGCCTTCGACAGAAGCATCGAGTTCGTTCTCGTTCGAGCCTACTTCTTCGGCGCGAGAAATGACCTTCACAGATCCGGGTACGTCGCCCTCACCGGGGCTTACTATCACACGAATAATGCCTGAGCCATCTCGGGCGAAAATCGAAGCCGCTCGTGTGGCCTGCACCATGTTCGCCAGGCCGATCGTGGCCTTCGTGCCCCAATTGGTCGGAATAAGTTTTGCGTAATCCGGGAACGTACCCTGAACCAACGCGGTGACTACCTCAGAAGTGTCGAGCCGGAATTTTGCGGAGCGTCCGTTGGAATCGACCGACAATTCAACGCTTTTCGACCCGTCACCCAGAAGTTTCTCTACCTCGGCGAGTGTTTTGGCAGGCACTATCACACCGACTTCGCCTTCTATAGCAGAGCCAAGCTTTCCCGTTTCAACCGCCAGCCGGAAGCCATCGGCAGCCGCAAGAGTGAAACTGTCTCCTGACAGCTCTATTTTTACGCCGGTGAGTACGGGACGGGAGTCGTCAGTTGCCGCAGCAAACACAACTCGCTCAAGCGCACCCCTGAAAGCCTCCGCGGGAATCGTTACCGACGCCCCGCCCTCAACCGTCGGTATCGGGGGGAATTCTTCGGCTGCAATCCCATTGATCGTAGCCTTGAACTTATCGCAGGTGATAATCACACCGACAGGCTCCGTTTGGAAATCGAGTTGGACCTGCTGGCCGGGCAGCGAATTCACGAAATCGTTGAGCATACGGGCCGGTATCGTGACAGACCCGTCGCCTTCAATCTGTGCGCCGATCCATGTGCTGATAGATATCTCAGTATTGGTGGCGGTTAATTTCAGCTGACCGTTATCGCCCTCAAGCAGCACGTTCTGGGTCACCGGCAGCGTAGCCCGGGCTGCAACCGCCCGGCTGATGTTCGCCAATCCACGGCTAAGGTTTTCTCGAAGGCAAGTTACCTGCATGCTGGGCCTCTTCTAATCCTTATTATTTACTTGAGCGCTATTCCACAATATAGAGTGTCGCAGTATAGGTTCGACCACAAGGTTTGGTCAATTTAGCATCAGGTATTTTTAGTGCTCAATCAGCCGATAATTGCTTGATCTGCCATTTGTTTCGATGATCTGCGCCGGGTTTTGATGATTCTGGCGATAAAATACTGTGACAGATCATTCTGCGAACGTCCTTTACACACACGAACCAGCACACCTCGCTTATGAAAAACTCCAGATTGCTCGAACTACTGCAATTAGTGTCAGACGGCGAAATGAGCGCCGATCGGGCGGCATCTGAGTTGAGTCTGCTGACACCGCCAGCTGATCTTGAATTTGCAACGCTCGACCACAGCCGGGGCGACAGAATAGGGTTCCCTGAAGTTGTTTACGGGCTAAGTAAAACGCCAAATGACACTGCCGAAATTGCTATCCGTATTTTCGAGCGTGCTGGAGTAATGCTCGTAACAAAATCTTCGGAAGAGGCGTTCGGGTTAATACGGAAATCGGTGCCTGAGGCTGTCTGGGAGGAGGGATCGGGCGCGATCTGGGCGGATCGGAGACCTAGTACGGATTTGATTCCCGGTGTTGTCGTTGTCGCGGCCGGGACTTCGGATTTACCGATTGCAAGAGAGGCCGTTCTGACCGCTACGCTGATGGGTTGCGATGTTGTGACTATCAACGATGTGGGTGTTGCTGGCCTGCACAGGTTGTCGCACCGGATGGACGAACTCGTCAGCGCAAGGGTGCTCATTGTGGTTGCCGGAATGGAGGGGGCACTGCCCAGTGTCATTGGGGGTCTCGTCAGGGCGCCAGTTATCGCCCTACCAACGTCCGTCGGCTACGGTGTCAGTCTCGGTGGAGTCGCAGCAATGCTGGCGATGCTGAACTCGTGTGCACCCGGCGTTTCGGTGGTGAACATCGACAATGGGTTTGGGGCCGGTTACCAGGCTGCATCGATAGTCGGCGCAACGTGGGGCCCGGTAATCCCTTGAATTGAGACCGAGCAGCGGTTCAGCCTGACCGGATATTTGGTCGCACTGACGTCCCCGGAAGTTCTTCTTGGGATTTGGGGGCTGACCGGCCAGGTGCGTGCTTTGAGCCCACTAAATACCCGGCGCGAAAACACCCCGGCTACTTCCAGATGACCTGAGTAACGGGGGGTGTTTTCAGTACTACTTAAACCGAAGTTTATTTCAGGGTCTTCATAAACGCGATCATGTCTTGCATCTCGCCATCGCTGAACCGGTCGTACGATGGCATCACCGGCGGGAAGCCGTCGACTACGAACGCTTTTGGCTCTCGGAGCGATTCCTCGATGTATGCTTCCGCATCGAGCGACGTCAGACTACCAGCCCGATCGTATAAACCCGCAAGACCAGGGCCGAGAATTTTGTTGTCACCCGTCGAATGGCAACCGGAGCAGCCTGCGCTGTTGAACAACGCCTGCCCTGCTGCCGAATCACCAGCGGATACTTCCTGCGCCGGAGGGGCTGCCTTTTCCTCCTCTGGATCGGCAGTGTCGGCACGCTCAACAGCAACTGCTTCGGTCGGGCTGAATTCCACCGGTGTCTGGGTCGGAACCTGATTCTCTGTGCATGCCGCAACTATGGTCAACACCAGGAGCGACGCCCCGATCAGTAGATATTTGCGTTTACCCAACACAACTTCGTCCTTACATATGAACACATGAACTAAACAGAGGACCGAGTACGCCTGAGCGTATGTCCTAAAGACACCAGCCCAATGAGAGCAAAACTCTCCAGATCACGTTAGCAACGGCCCAACAACCGGTCAATCATCGGCGAACGCTAATTTGCCTCAGATCGGCATGACGCATGCCTGTGTTTAATCTATCCGGCTATCAAGCTAACCGGAAATACGTCTGATTTCGATTTCTTCGCCGGGTGCGAGTGCAACTCGACGTATCTCGATTCCAAGTTTTAGCAGCCAGTAGCTCAGTGTGGCCTTACTGACTCCCAGGCGCTTTGCTGTTCCGGTCAGACCTACTTCATTCAGCATCTCGGGCAAGGCACGCTCGAGGGGTCGCCGAAGTTTTCTCTCGACCTGGATCATTTTTTTTGTTTTAGCGCCTGGCATTCGATTCCCCTGCGTACACGGCGATCTCATTCACTTCCAAGACTGAATGTAGTGATTCGGCCCGGTAGGCGCCCGAGATTTCGAGACCGAGATTAGTCATTTTTCATACGGGATTGCCAGAAAATAACGATGATTTTACGCCTACCTGACATCGAGAAAGAGTACCGAACAACGCCTGAACATGTCAAGAATAAGTTCCGAATTTATTCCGTATTTATTTTATACTTATTCGGAATTTCTTTTATCTTTTTACATAATTGTTCCGAGTATTCGTTCTTGATTTGTTCTCAGCTTGAACCTGCGCATATTATGTACATCATGCGCAGGAGAATGTGTGCGGAGTAGATTATTTTTCGGCCAGTCGTCGCGCTAATGGAGCACTCACTGCACACATAATGTGCATTTTTATGCCCGCAACGGTCGTTCATTCCCTGATTGCCCTGCAAATGGATTCCTGTCACATCAGCCAGTGGACAAAACTCCGGAAATAATTTTGCTGTGACAAAAAAACGCGACGACAGCACTGCCCGTCGAGTCGGGGACGTGTGACTTACCCCGATTGTCCGTAGGCATGCCCTGTCCGTCGGTCGCTAAGTTCAATCAACGTGAAACTGAAATCGACAATAACTGCATAATTCGGGTTGCATCAAACCGAAGCAAACAGAAGCTAAAACAAAGATTTCCTGGCAGGGCCACTGCTAGAATTTGGCGTCGGTTCGCGTTGCGTTGCAGCAGAAACACGAGGAATTGAAATTTCCAGCGGAACAACCGCTGCACTGCGCACCAGCACCGCCCTGCCCTGCTTCCTGACCCAAGATTTCGACTCAGAGAAATATCAGGGCCAGTATTCAACACCAACTAAACCCGCCATTTGACACCCGCCCTATTCGCTACTGGCACTACTTGTCACCGGAGAAGAGCCGATCGAGTTCGTCACCGATCTGATACACACGATTGAAACATTCGTCCTTGCTTTCTCGGGCGACGTTTACGACCTCATGGGCTGGCCTGGTGTCATCTTGCTCATGTCAATTGAAAGCACGGCAATCCCATTGCCCAGCGAAGTCATCATGCCCCTCGCCGGGTGGCGGTTGGTCCTCGATCAAGGTCTCGGCATCCCTCACGTACTGATCATTGGTTTCCTGGGAGCGGTGGGCAGCCTGATCGGGTCACTCTCTGAGTATTACGTTTCTCGCGCCGGGGGACGTCCCCTGATAGAGAAATATGGCAAATATTTACTCATTACCCGCAAAGATATTGAGAGGTCCGACAGGTGGTTCGAGACCAGGGGAGAACTGATCGTATTCATCGCAAGGATGATTCCGGGAGTCCGTGGGTTTATCTCGATTTCAGCGGGTGTCGCACGAATGAACGTCATCCGTTTCAGCATATTCACGTTTCTCGGTGCCCTGCCGTGGACGACTGGACTGGCGTGGGGCGGATACCTTCTTGGCGAAAATTACGAATCGATCAGAACTGTATCGAGACCATTCGATATCCCGATTATTCTTACCGTGCTCGGGTTTGTTATCTGGTTCCTGTGGCGGCGCATAAAAGAAGTACGGGCAGAATCAGCAGAGTTGAGGTCGAGAGCCGACCAGAGTTCGTAACATTTGTTTGTGTGCCAACGCCCAAGCATGAGCGCGCCCACACCCAACAGGCAGTCTTCAGAATATCCCGACTGTTGACGGGTTGTTTCCGGCCTATTCAGTGATCTTGCTGCGGTATATTTGAACAGCGCAGACATCTCACCCGTGTATCCCACAAGATCAAAAATGGTTGTCACCAGTCAACAGCAGAAAACCCAGGTCACGCCAATCACTAGAAAGCTTAATGTCCAGGTAAACGGCATTGAGGTTGGTTGCAGTGCCGATGCGCGTGTGCTGGATGCCGTTCGAACTGCGGGTTTCGATGTTCCCACGCTGTGCTACGACGAGCGAATCGGCCCACAGGGCACATGCAGGTTGTGCCTGGTCGATGTCGAAGTCGACGGCAAAACCAGCCAGGTAGCGGCCTGTACCGCCTTCGCATCAGATGGCATGAACGTCGAAACCCATTCGGATGAGATAACCGAATACCGAAAAACAGTTCTGGAAATGCTGCTTTCGGAAACCTCGTCGCCCACCACTTGCCCGAAGTGCGTTTCGTTCAACAAATGCGAT
>CAYLWG010000158.1:0-7011 GCA_964387235.1 uncultured Dehalococcoidales bacterium | reverse complement strand
GATTGCGGCATCGGCACCGACATCCATTCCTGCGGTGTAGAACCTGTCGAGGTCGACATCGATGAACTGTTGGCCCCCGGCGATGACCAGTGGTTCATCCATGTTCACCGACTCTCTCGCCATTACAGCAGCTGATGCCAGTGTCCGCGGTGCGCTCCAGCAGTAGACGACCTGTGAATCGGATGATATTCCAAGAGACCGTCGGCGCTGCATCGTCATATCTTCAGGATCGACAACGTATATGAACTGGTGTTCAAACGCAGGTCGAAGATTTTCTACGACGTGCTGAATTAGTGGCCGGCCAGATACAGGAATAAACGGATGCGGTTCGGTATGGCCCGCGTCCTCAGTTTCTCTGGCAGGTATTGTGAGCGGCACCACCACGTTGATCATTTTTGCCCCATTTCGCCCGTTCGGTTATTCGATCAGATCCCGAGATTGGGATCGAGTCCCATAAGTAAGTTGTCGGTTATTTCCGCCTGAGCAGGCGTTTCACTTCCGACCGCACCGTTATTACCTGTGGCTTCATCTTTCGTTGGAACCACTTTCTTGGCCTTCTTGCCATACCAACCGTCTTTCGCACAATGCCCGCACCGTACCCGTACCTGTGCTTCCCCAACGTGCCCACATCCCGAACATGTGAACTTGTCGTACAGGCCAAATACCGGCGATTTCTTAGCCCGGTCTTCCAGCGTGCGCATGCGGTCATACAGTTGCAAAATTCGCGGGTCGAGCTTGGGCTCTGGCCGCTTCTTTAGTCGTGAGATTTCCTCTTCCATCTCCGCAATGCGATCAAGAGCGGCCTCGAGCGTATCGACTCGCTTTGAGACACGTGACACCGATGCTTGAATGGGAGCGGCTTCCGATTCGGCAGCTTCGCCGGCGATCTCGATAGCTTCTTCGCGTGTGATTCCACCCTTTCCAGGTTGAGCAACCACTGGTGGCGGGACGAGTGGCGGTGGAGGCGGCAGTGGCTGGTACACCGGAGCAGGCGGTATCGCCGTAGGAGCTGCCGGTGCCGCAGCGACTGGCGCCGCTGCAGGTGTGATTTCGATACCCAGGGCACTGGCAGCTGAACCCCCAGAATCTTCAGGGTGAAGTGGCGGGGCTTCGACCACGCTTACGACTTCCTCGACAGGCGCACTTTGTTCTGGCGCTGACGCGGTTTCAGGCTCATCTGGAACTGAGTTCAGAAGAGCATCGATTGCATCCTGTGAGAGGACTGCGCCGTTATCCAAAGAAGTGTCCCGTCGGTATTGCCGAACAGACAGATCGCCGGGATCAGCCCGTGTAGTTCGGCCTGGCCCTTACAGTTTCGATAACAGGTGAAGGTTGTCACAGTGGGCAGCCCCCATTGGTGACTGTGTGGATTCCGCCTGACCGGCCAACTGGGTGGTTGGCTAAGCGGTGGACGAGACGAAACAGATGGACCGGGGTTTACCCGTATTCGATGGCGTCTTCGACGATTCGGTGGCGGTGTTTTTCGTCGGTCAAACTGATCTCAAAAGACTTGTCAATTTTGAAACCGTCTTTATCTGCGATTATGCGAAGCGTCGGGCGTCCGATCTGGCCGATTCCCGCATCAACCACGTATCCGGTCTCGCCAGTGTTTAGTCGTACCAGCACACCTGTTGGATAAGCAGGGACCGACCGCACAAATGCCTGAACCACGTCCGAATCGAACAGTTCGCCGCCGAACGCCATGATGTATTCCATTGCGTCCTGGCGCGGCCATGATTCGTGACCGGGTCTTGATGAAATCAGGCTGTAATAGGATTCGGCCACGGCAACAATCCGTGCCCCGATACCAATGGCATCGCCTTTTAGGCCCTGCGGGAACCCCGAACCATCCAGCCGTTCGTGGTGCTGTACCACTATGGAAGCGGTTAGCGGGGTAATGAACGGCATGTCTTTTAGGAGTACGTAGCTAAAAACAGGGTGCTTTTCATATTCGTGGCTGGAACCGGCAATGATTCTTGCTATGCCAACGTCCATCAACAAAGCGCCAACACTTATTTGCCCGGTGGTTTCCAGATCCAGTCCCATTCGGGCGGAAAGCATCGCTGCCAGGCTGGCCGTTCTGGCAGGCATCAGGTATTCGTATTCGGCAGAAGGCGATATCGGGGCCGAATTCACTTCGCCGAGCACCATGGGGAAAAGTGGCTTTGCCATTTCGAAGCCTGGCTGAACAGCCTGCTCGATCAGCGCAGGTTCAACTGTATTCGCAAAGCCTGCTTCTTCTAGCACCGTCCTTAGCGCGAGCGCTGCCTTTGCCTCAAGCTCGGGCGGAATCAGAGGTTCCACCGGCACGTCATCAAGAATCGGGTCGTTTATGAATATCTCGTGAATTCCGTACATGGGAAGCTTCGAGATATGGTCTGCACTGAGCCGCGTACCTGCGGCGCACACGGAGTTCCCGAACGCGTCTACGATCGGGGAACCCAGTTCCATTCCGATTCGAGCATGCGACGCAGCCAGCCTTATCATTGTTCCCCCTCTGGCAATGCCAGTGCCAATGGCAATGGCATTTACGCTGCCTTTCGAAGCTGAGTGGGCACGTTTTCCTTGCGATAAAACGCGGCTCCTTCTCGCTCCAGACCAAATTCTTGTGGGTTCAAAATTGTTTCAGTACCACCGATAAACAGAATCCCCCCCATCTTCAACGAATTAGTGAATTTGTTATTGAGCTGAAATTTAGCTGCGTCGGAGAAGTAGATAACAACGTTCCGGCACATAATCAGGTCGAAATTCCGATCGAATTTGTCGGTCAGTAGGTTCTGTTCTTTAAATGTGACTTTTTTTCGGATTTCCGACTTTACGAAATACGCCTCCTCGCGCTGTTCCATGAACCTTCGTCTGAGCGAATCGGTTATGTTCTTGGCTTCGGATTCTGGAAACGGTCCACCGGCACGAGCCTGCGCGATTATCCGGGCGTCGATATCTGTACCGAATATCTGGGCTTTCGTCCCCGGTGCAATCTCCTCGATCATCATCGCGACCGAGTATGCCTCTGCGCCTTTAGAAGACCCTGCACTCCATATTCTTGGCCGAGGGTTCTTCTTCAAAATCTCTGGCAGAACAACCGAACGCAACACGCCGAAATGCCGCTCATCGCGAAAGAACTCTGTCACGTTAATGGTCAGAAAATTCATCACCTGCTCGCGAACCTTCGCATCGGTTGCGATCAACTTGCAGAACTCGTCAATGTTGCTTGCGCCAACCCTGCCGGTGAAACCGGAAAGCCGCCGCATCATCTGGTTCGACTTGTAATAATCGAGATCCAGGTTCAGATGTTTTTTGATTGTGGCAGTAACCTGGCGATACTCGATCTCGTTCAATTTGGTGCTCCAGCTGAT
The DNA here is from genome assembly GCA_964387235.1 of uncultured Dehalococcoidales bacterium. Lineage (GTDB taxonomy): Bacteria > Chloroflexota > Dehalococcoidia > Lucifugimonadales > Lucifugimonadaceae > Lucifugimonas. Next base: position 3,655 of record CAYLWG010000158.1, on the reverse strand, counting down.
TGCGTAGTACGTTCTTCCATATATCCGGTCAGAACCGAAGCTACCCTGCTAAGGGGCACAATCCTGTCTGCAAGACCAGCATCGGCCACCGAGCGAGGCATGCCGTATACCGCGCAGGTCGATTCGTGTTCGACCACGCTCGAGCCTCCAGCAGCTTTGATGGCCCTGACACCATCGCGACCGTCCGAGCCCATTCCTGTCAGCACCGCAACTGCGACGCGGGAACCGTACGCGCTCGCAACCGACTTCATCGTGATATCAGCCGAAGGTCTTACACCATGTACAGTCGGGCCTTCGTTCAGATGAATAACGCCGTTTCTGTCGATCGTCATATGGAAACCGCCCGGTGCCATTAACGCCAGGCCGGCCTTGATGACATCACCTTCCTCAGCCTCCCGGACCTCAAGATTGGAACTCCTGTTCAATCGTTCGGAGAGTGACTTTGTGAACCCGGCTGGCATATGTTGGATTAGCAAATATCCCGCTGAAATGTCCGCGGGTAACTGCGGCACGACCTGCGCCAGAGCCTTCGGGCCACCGGTCGAACTAGCGATCACCGTGAGACATTCAATTTTTCCGGTTTTCCGGATTATTCGGTGCGGTCGAGGCGCAGAAGGGTGCAGTTGTGCCTGCAGGCTCATCCGCATCGCCGCCTCATCAGCCGAAGCGAGCTTGCTGAGTTGAACAAGCGCTGCCGTCTTGACCTTGGTCGTCAGGTCGTCCATCAGCGTGGCTCGACCATGTGGGGCGGTCATGTCTGGTTTGAGACAGAAATCGACAGCTCCCAGTTCGAGCGCACGGATAGTAGTTGCACTATCTTCACCAGTGAGACCGCTCAACATCACCACCGGCGTTGGGGTGGTAGCCATGATCTCCTTAAGTGCCGTGATGCCGTCCATACGTGGCATTTGGACGTCCATCGTGATCACATCGGGCATAAAACCAGCGATTTTTCTAAGTGCGACCAGGCCATCCGCGGCTGTATCCACCTCGGAAATCTCGGGATCGGCGAGCAAACGCCTTCGCACCCTCGTGCGCGCGAACGCCGAATCGTCTACAACGAGGACTTTTAACCCTGCCGCCACATTAACCACCTTGTTCCTTCTTAACCATTTCCGATCAACCTATGACCCAGAAATCAGGCAACGAGTTTTTCGATAGCTGCCAGCACACGAGCGGCGTCGAATGGCTTCACAACAAAGTCCTTCGCACCTGCCTGTAATGCTTCCATCACGATCGACTGCTGGCCCATAGCGGTAACCATTGCCACCCGCGCATCGGGATCGTGTGACCTGATCTCTTTGAGCGCACTCAGGCCGTCCATGTCGGGCATAGTGATGTCGAGCAGTACAGCGTCTGGCGACGTGTTCTTATACTGTTCAACAGCTTCTCGCCCGGTTCCGGCTTCTACTACTTCGTGACCGTTTTCGGTCAGAAGTTTGCTGCATCGCATCCGCATGAAAGCGGCGTCGTCAACGACGAGGATTTTTGCCACGTCATGTCCTCCTAGAGGCTAGTTTTTTCTGTGCCTGCCGTAACGACTGTTACCCGGCCAGTTTCGATGTCAAGACGGACAGTCCGCCCATTATTACCGCCGAGATTTTCGGCTTTAACCCGTAGGCCCAACTTTTTAAGTTGTGCCTTCACGGCTTCAATATTTCTGTCTCCAATTCGCATGGCCGGGATCCCCGGTGAGCTGACTGGAGTCATATGGGCACCGCCGATCAACTTGATTTCAAGTTGCGAAGCGATTGCACCCATTTTCTTCATGTTCTCGACGAGTTCGGGAACCGCGATATCGGCGAACTTTGGCGTTGGTTCGCGCCCCGGATTGCACTCGGGCAGAACCACATGAGCCATTGCTCCCTGCTTATTGCGTCGGTCCCAGGCCGAAACGGCCACGCATGATCCCAGACCCAGGCATGTAAGTTCCTGTCCAGGCTGATCGGCATATTTCAATTCCCCAAGACCCACTACGAGTGAATTGAGCATCGTCCCCGTCATTTATTTCACCCCCCAGCAGTCGATGACGGCTGCCTGTAGCTGGGGACTTGGCATCACGGCGAATACGCCGTCGACCTTAACCGTTGCAGTGCCGTAATTAGCCTCGATCAAAGTCACCTCATCGGTTTCCATCATCAGCGAGGCGATCGCGTAATCGAGAACGGCGCCGGTCAGATCCATCCGTACGCTGGGTGGCGTTGGTCTGAGTTCGAAGCCGGTGGTGTTGCTGATTTTGTTAAGGAAGAAAGTGCCCATAATGTTTCCCATCTCCCCCAGAGTCGATAGTTCAAGTTCGCCCAGGCCAGTAGTGGTACCCAGAGGGTTCCCCAGCATGATGTCGACAACGTTGAAAGCGGTTGCAGGCGTGTGGACAAGTGCGATGTGGAACGAGGGAACCTGCTCGATTCCCAGAAGTACGGCGACTGCGACGTTCCCGGCTCCACCGAGTGCGTCGGGAATTTCAGTTACATCAATCGTGAAAGGCTTCACGAGTTCGGCGTGAATCTCCTGGCCCGACATATCGGTCAGGGCACCAAGTGAATCTTGAACTGCCTCGATGATCAACTCATCCCAGGCGGTTTTCTGAGTATCTGTAAATTTTGTAGGTTGTTGGAGCATTTCTCTTCTTGCCGCGCTCAGGCGGCCTCCTCCATTAGCCGCTCGCTGGCGGTTTCTGGTGTTTCCGACGCTTCCGGTGCCGTTTCCGTTTCGTCACGATCTATTTTTCGTGATCGTGCGCCAACGCCCGCAATGAGCGTTGGAATATCCATAATCAATACGACGCGCCCGTCACCCAGAATCGAAACTCCGGACACACCGCGCGCACTTCCGACATAATCGCTGAGAGACTTGACCACAATTTCCTGTGGTTCCATCAGTGAATCCACTCCGAGACCTGCGAGCCGTTCCCCAACCTTGGCGACTACTACGTGCCTCTCAGAACCGATATCCTCTGATCTACTGCTTAGACCTGTCGATTCGCCCAGCGAAATCAAAGGAATGATGTTGTCTCGCAGCCTGAACACTTCTCGACCGCCAATTGTTGATATCTCGGCTGGCTTTACCTTCACTACTTCGAGTACGTAGGCAAGGGGGATGGCGCACAGAGTGTTTTCCGTCCCAACCAGGATCGATTGAACCGTTGCGAGGGTCAGTGGCAACCGCGCAGTGAACTTAGAACCACCGCCCGGCGTACTCTCAACATCGACAAACCCGTTAATGGCTTCGATGTTGGACTTGACGATATCCATCCCAACGCCACGACCCGAAACTTCAGTCGCGTGCGCCTTAGTCGATGCACCGGCAAGGAAGATAAGGTCAACTGCCTCGGGGTCAGATAATCGAGATGCAGCATCTTCGGTGATGATGCCTTTTTCGATAAAGGCCTTCTTGATTTTTTCCGGTATGATGCCGCCGCCATCATCTTCAACAGTGATAACGATGTGGCCCTGTTCGTGGAAAGCCGAAAGCTTGATTACGCCGGTTTCAGATTTACCCGCCGATACCCGGTCTTGTTTTGACTCGATTCCGTGATCGAGCGCATTCCGCAGCATGTGAACAAGCGGGTCACGAATCTTTTCGATAACTGTTCTATCGATCTCTGTTTCACCACCCGTGACTTGGAAATCGACAGACTTATCGAGTTTCCTCG
>CAYLWG010000157.1:0-7079 GCA_964387235.1 uncultured Dehalococcoidales bacterium | reverse complement strand
GATTAAACAACCAAAATTCTTGTAGGTGCTATGGGCAAGACAATTCTGATCATATGCGACGGGTTGCGTAACGATACGGCTGCACGGCAAATGGGATTCATGGAGCATCTCGTGGAAACCGGGCGAGGTACCCGATTCTCTGCCCGGACCACGTTGCCAACGGTTTCCAAGACTTCCTACGAAACTCTGCACACCGGCCTTGATGCGATTGACCACGGCATCACTGGCAACCTGGTTTGTCGGTCCTCAAACGTTCAAAACCTATTTGGGTTGGCATCGCAGCACGGTTTATCGACTGCGGCTGCAGCTTATTACTGGATATTCGAGTTATATGTTGGACTGCCTTTCGATCCGATTCGTAACTCCGAGCATATCGATCCTTATTCACCGATCCAGCGCGGCATCTTTTATCGGACGGACAGCATGCCAGACGAAGAAGTCTTCGCAAGGGGAGCGAATCTGGCGTTGTTTTACGAACCTGATTACCTGTTGATCCATGTTATGGGACTCGACCATGCAAGCCATACACATGGTTCGGATTCCGCCTCATACCGCAATCAGGCGATTCAGCAGGATCAGATTCTTGCTAGCCTGATTCCGAGCTGGACGGAGATGGGCTACACGGTGATTCTAACTTCAGATCACGGCCATACTGCCGACAAGCAGCATGGAGGTACCGGCGATGAAGTCCGAGTAGTCCCCCTGTATTTCGTGCCTCCTACAGGCAAAGGGTTTGGCGATACTGGGGCTACGGTGTCGCACCTTTCGGTTGCCCCGACCATATGCCAGATCATCGACATCCCAATCCCTGTGTCAATGAAAGCGCCGACCCTGCAGTTCTCTCAACCTGGCTTAGCACCCGGACATAGACGCGAGCTGAGTTCTGGCAGAACTCCTGGTAAGTCTTCTCAGCTGGTAGTTCCGAGTCGATTTACGATCGATACTGGAAGACCTACCCGAATTCTTCCTGAGTACCATCTGACCCGATTCAAGTAACTCTGTGCCGACGATCGGTTCAGGTTGGCCAGGGAATGTTTCCTTTTCGTGCTTCACCATCCCTGAGTAAATCGGGTTGTGAAGAATGACTCTTACCGAAGTATTCGTGAAGGATCTTGGCCCGATGGTCTGTTCATCATTCGGAATCGTAAGTCGTTTGGTGTTCTCGGTCCGAAAACCCTGTTCGTTCAGCCTGATGGTAAGGGATGCGGTAGTAGCGTTAACGCGTGCGCTGAGTTCTGACTGAATCACCAACAACCGGTCGACAATCAAGTAGGTTAGCTGATGTTGACTGCATTCGCCGCCGACAGTCCGGGCTTAACTTCGTCTTAATCACCCATTAACGGCCTGGTCATATTCCATCGATAGTTTGGTATCGATGGAAAAGCCCAAAATTCTGGTAATCGAAGATGACAGATCGCTGCTCGAAGCTCTCAGGTACAACCTTGTCGCGGACGGCTATGAAGTTAGAGTCGCGAAAGACGGCATCTCTGGACTGAAAGCAGCGCGATCATGGGTGCCAAACGTAATCATTCTCGACGTACTTCTGCCCGAGATGACAGGAATCGAAGTCAGCAGAAAGCTACGCGAGTACGGGTCTACGATACCCATCGTGATGCTGTCCGCGAAAGCCACAGAAGATGATCGTATACGCGGGCTGGAGTCTGGTGCTGTCGATTACATCACCAAACCGTTCTCCATCAGAGAGTTGATGGCGCGAGTTGCTGCTCAAATTCGCAGGATTGAATTTAGTCATCCGGCTCTGTTGTCAGACGACACTGAAACTATCGACGTAGGCGAACTCTCGATCAACCGACGGTCTCGAGTCATCAAAATCCGTGACACCGAGCTAATTCTTAATTTACGAGAGTCCGAACTGCTCACATTCCTCGCACTCCACCCAGGGCGCGTGCATTCACGAGAGCATTTGCTAAATCAAGTTTGGGAACCAGAGTATTCTGGCAGCGCTAGAACCGTGGACGTCCACATGAGGTGGTTGCGCGAGAAGATCGAAATCGATCCCTCGAAACCTCGATTACTACATACTGTCCGCGGGGTTGGTTACCGGTTCGACCCGTACGGACATAACACCCCTGCCTCCATAGTGTCCAAGGCGAACGATCCTAGCTAACTCTGTATGCGCGTGTCGCTATTAGCACAATCCGGTCGAAATACTATTGGCCCTTGCCTTGGATAATCTCAGAGATATCAGTCGGTGAAGTGCACGTTCGCGCTGCAGGTTAAACACAACAGCCCCTGGGAGTTTTCCTCCCAGGGGCCGACAGTAAGGTAGGCGACGGCTACTTCGATCGAATCAGCTGGAGGTTTGCAGCGTATTCAGCGTCTGACAGCCTTACGTAACCGACTTCCTCGGCCAGAGCACCGCCCTCATTCATATAGAACTCAACGAACGCACGCACTTCAGGACGTGCCAGCGAAGCCACGTTCACGTAGATGAACAATGGACGTGAGAGAGGTGAATACGAACCATCGTTGATAGTCGCAGTCGATGGAGCAATGCACCCATTTCCAGAATCAACCGCTATGAGATTCAGTTTGTCTGTGTTCTCAGCGTAGTAGGCGTATCCGAAGTAGCCGAGGGAAGCTCCGTCACCGGCAATTCCCAGCACCAACACATTGTCATCAGATGACGCCGTGTAGTCAGATCTACTACGGTCCTCTTCGCCGTTGATCTCATCGGTGAAGTAGTCGAATGTTCCTGAGTCTGTGTCAGGGCCGTACAGACGTAGTTTCTTGTCGGGAAAGCTCGATCGAACCTGGTTCCAGTTGTCGACTTCAGAACTTCTGTCCCAAATGAGCTTCAGTTCTTCAGTTGTCAGACACTCAACGAAGTCGTTGGACTTGCTCGTGATAATCGACAGACCATCCCATGCGACCCTGAGTTCAATGAACTCGACACCGTTTTCAGCGGCTTTCTTAGCTTCAGAATCCTTGATCGCACGAGAGGCGTTAGCTATATCGATTTCACCCACGGTGAATCGCTTGAACCCACCGCCCGAACCTGAGATCCCCACTGGAATCTGGACTTTCGGATTGGCCTTGCGGAACTCTTCAGCGACCGCCTGGCTTATAGGGAATACTGTTGACGAGCCGTCAACAGTGATTTCGCCAGTGTAAGGACCCATCACGACTGGTTCGTCTACGATCACAGCCAGTTCAGGATTTCGAATCAGCTGGAGGTTTGCAGCGTATTCAGCGTCTGACAGCCTTACGTAACCGACTTCCTCGGCCAGAGCACCGCCCTCATTCATATAGAACTCAACGAACGCACGCACTTCAGGACGTGCCAGCGAAGCCACGTTCACGTAGATGAACAATGGACGTGAGAGAGGTGAATACGAACCATCGTTGATAGTCGCAGTCGATGGAGCAATGCACCCATTTCCAGAATCAACCGCTATGAGATTCAGTTTGTCTGTGTTCTCAGCGTAGTAGGCGTATCCGAAGTAGCCGAGGGAAGCTCCGTCACCGGCAATTCCCAGCACCAACACATTGTCATCAGATGACGCCGTGTAGTCAGATCTACTACGGTCCTCTTCGCCGTTGATCTCATCGGTGAAGTAGTCGAATGTTCCTGAGTCTGTGTCAGGGCCGTACAGACGTAGTTTCTTGTCGGGAAAGCTCGATCGAACCTGGTTCCAGTTGTCGACTTCAGAACTTCTGTCCCAAATGAGCTTCAGTTCTTCAGTTGTCAGACACTCAACGAAGTCGTTGGACTTGCTCGTGATAATCGACAGACCATCCCATGCGACCCTGAGTTCAATGAACTCGACACCGTTTTCAGCGGCTTTCTTAGCTTCAGAATCCTTGATCGCACGAGAGGCGTTAGCTATATCGATTTCACCCACGGTGAATCGCTTGAACCCACCGCCCGAACCTGAGATCCCCACTGGAATCTGGACTTTCGGATTGGCCTTGCGGAACTCTTCAGCGACCGCCTGGCTTATAGGGAATACTGTTGACGAGCCGTCAACAGTGATCTCGCCTGACGCGCCTGAGGACGCCGATTTGCTTGCGGTGGTCGCTGTCGGCTGAGTAGCGTTCGTTGCTGCACGAGACGAACCCGAGGAGGAAGTCGGGTTCGTCTCTTTGTCATTGCTCCCACAAGCAGCAACGACAGCGACGATAAGCAAAGCCGACACGACATAAACGAGTTTTGAATAACTCCTAGTTTTTTTCTGTATCACTTTGTTCAGAGCTCCTTGGCTCCTGTTACGTAACATTTAAAATTGTCATCACCGCGAACTAAATCGAGCGGAGTGCGTACAGAATTACAGCCTGGTTTTGTGGACTGATTAACCGGACACGCTCTCTGGTTAATATCAGGTTAAAAATTCCGCTGTCTGCAACCTTTCGAATTCGGTATTTGAAGAAAAAATGCCCATCAATTTGATAGGCATTCGGGGATAGACAGCGGAACCCTGTTGCGGTTACTGAGCAGAGGTAGGTTCTCTGCAGTAAGCCAAGGAACGGATTGGTCAGCGGCGATCCTGATCCGTTGTCACATGACGAGTCATGGAAGTGAGCAGAAGCTCAACTTCGTCGTGAATCAGATCGCACAGTTTCCTCACCTGATCAATTCGCATCCCCGACGGGTCCGGTAACTGCCAGTCGACCACTGATTCGAATTGAATTGACGGACATGCAACTGGATCAACATCGCATCCCATCGTCACTAATCGATCCGAAGATGCCGCCATTTTGTCATCCAGCAATCTGGGTATCTGCAAGGAGATATCGATCCCTCGTTCAGCCATCACTGCGGCAATCAACGGTTGCACGGCTGTTGCGGGGTCAGTCCCCGCGCTTCTGGCCGAAAGATCGATTTTGCGACGTGAGGCTAGATGGTTGAACCAGGCTTCAGCCATTTGACTACGACCGGAGTTGTGCACACATATAAATAAGACGTTCAATTTAACTCACACCATGAATCGTGATAATCCGTAAATGTAGATAATTGTTGAAGCTGCCAAACCCCTTTTATGAGCGGGGTTCTTCCTTGAACCAAGTGACTGTTCCAAGACTCCCGTTTACGGTGACGATAGTTCCAGGGCGTACTTGGTAAATGTCCACGCCAACACCAAAAACGGTCGGCGTCTTGCATTCACGCGCAATCGTGCCAGGTGAAGCCAATGGGCCGCCGATACCGGAAATCAGACCGGCGGCAGCAGGCATCGACGATGCCCATTTTGCCGATGCGGTAGGCACAAGAACCACATCTCCTCGGCGGACATTCGATAAGTCTGTCCGATTTCTCACAATCGTTGCCGGTCCTTCGCCAACACCACGTGCCACAGGTTGTCCGGTCAACTCCACGCGATGTTTTGTTATACCGCTCAGTTCGTAGATATACATCAATCAATCGGATACTCATCTTGAGGATCCCGATTTCGCCTTGTGCGCTCTCCAAGAAGAAGTGACTGTTCGAAATCTTCAGACACCAGTAACTCAGATCCAAGGGCGTATTCAATTTTCTTCAATATCTGTCGTAATAGCGTATTCACTAAATGTTCTCCAAAAATATCTGCCCGCATTGCTGGTTTGGTCTGTTGCTCAAAACACTGAAACCAGCAGTAACTAAATTTTCCAGGAGTTGTGTTAACGAAATTCGATAGATATCACGAGACAACGAGAATTTAACAACTAACTGCGGAAAGTAGTTCTTCCCACCTTCGACCTTAGAACTTAACCACCTCAGCCCACTACGACAGGTCGACCTCAGAACTAAACGGGTCCATCCGGTAACCGACGCCACGCATCGTTATTAAATAGTCAGGGTTCGATGGATCTAGCTCGATTTTTTTCCTCAGCCAACGGATATGGACGTCGACGGTGCGCGTGTTTCCGGCATATTCGATGCCCCAGACACTGTGTAGTAGCTGTTCACGAGTGAATACACGCCCTTGATTGGATGCGAGGAAAACCAGGAGCTCAAACTCGCGTAGTGAAGTTTCAATCGGAATATCGAACATCTTCACGATTCTCGAAGCAAGATCGATGGTTAAATCTCCAAATTCGATTCGTTCATCAGTGCCGTTCTCGATTGTCTGATCGATCGATTTCATACGCCGTAGCTGAGTCGCTATTCTGGCGGACAACTCCGCCATGCTGAATGGCTTGGTTATATAGTCATCAGCGCCCGATTCCAATCCTTCGATCAGGCTCGATTCAGAATCCATGGCGGTAAGCATCAAGATAGGGACAATCGATCCATTTCGGCGCAGAGTTTTACATACCTCAACACCATTCACTCCTGGAATCATGAGATCAAGCAAGACGAGATCCGGATGCTGGTTCAGAGCGGCGCTAAGCCCATCCCCGCCGTCCGCAACGGCTAGCACGTCATAACCTTCAGCGATCAGGTTGTAACGCAGGTTTTCTCGAAGACTTCTGTCGTCTTCCACGATCAGTATTTTGGAGTTTTCTGAGGCCGTCACAGCTGATTCCAATCTATTTTTGTATTCGATTGACCGGGTATTGCAGAATGCCATGCTCTTAGATTGCTACTGATAATTAATCTCCAGATTAAGAGACTGTTATCCGTGTGTTAACACTTCTTACTCCTTGAACCGCCCCATGAAAATTGGAGACTCTAATCCTTGAGAGGATGGAGTGATGACAGGATCAAGCAGGTACCCCGCGGAGGTGCGAGAACGTGCAATGAGGCTGGTGATGGATCACCGTGACCAGTACACGTCGGAATGGGCGGCGACCCCAGTCGGCGCGCCGTGTTCGTGGCGAGGCGCTAAAAGTAAAAATCCGGCACGTTCATGCCGAGCACTTCGGCGTCTACGGCGTCCGGAAACTCTGGCGGCAGCTACGCAAAGAGGGCATCCCGGTGGCCGCGCTGCACGGTGGAACGGTTGATGCGGGAGTTGGGACTCAAGGGAGTAGTGAGAGGAAAGGCCAGAAGGACCACGGTGTCCGATGACGCAACTGAAGCGACCCGCTGACCTGGTGGGCCGCAACTTCCGAGCATCTGCCCCAAACCGTCTCTGGGTGGTTCTGTCAGAACTCAGTGTCGGGGCAGAATAGGATCATTCCTCTTCCGTACGAGGAGG
>CAYLWG010000156.1:0-7105 GCA_964387235.1 uncultured Dehalococcoidales bacterium | reverse complement strand
GTTCGAGGCGGGGCGTTTGCTCCGGGCGTAGAACTTGGTCGCATTTCGGCAGATCGCGTTTAGCGTTTAGTTGCCGGGCGTGCCGAAGCCGCACTTGGGCGACCGCGCTAGCTCCGCGGGGCACTCGATTTTTGACTTTTGCTCTGTTTATTTCGTGCTCGCCAGAGTCGCCAGTTGAAAATCTAGCTGCTTAATGGCCGCTTCGATCTGCGGATCGCCGCCTTCGTCGGTCTGAGGATTGCTGCCCTGGTTATCGGCATCGAATTCGACAACAACATCCGGGTCGATTCCGATCTCCTCGATCAACCGGCCATTCGGCGTAAACCACCGACCGATGGTGAGATAAACGCCGCCGCCATTGGAGAGTCCGCGGAGCAGATTCACGCTCCCTTTGCCAAACGTGTTGGTTCCAATGACCACCGAACGTCCGTGATCTTGAAGCGCACCGGTTAGAACTTCCGAACCACTCGCCGAGAAATTATCGACAAGCGTCACCAACGGAATATCCGGGAACTTGCCACCTTGTTTCACTTTCCAGTCTTCGCGATTGCCACGTGAATTGACTTCGTAGGTGACAAGACCGTCGGTCAGGAACTCTGAAGCCACGTCAACCGTCGCTGAAAGCAGTCCACCCGGATTGCCTCTAAGATCGAGGATGATGCCGGTTGCCCCGTCGTCGATTAACTGCTGAACGCCTTCACGGACTTCGTCTGCGGTTTCAGCAGTGAACTGGGTAATGCGTATTCGGCCATAAGGGGTGTCGGTGACGTCCCTGACCCTCACACTGGGGTCTTCGATCGTTCCTCGAATTATTGTTATGTCAACTGAATCGAGGCTTCCAACGTGCAGAATGGTCAGTATTACCGGGGTGCCAACCTCGCCCCGAATCTTGTTTACGGCCTCGAGCACGCTCCAGCCTGTGGCATCCACGCCATCCACGGCCAGAATCCGATCTCCGGCTTTGATGCCCGCCCGTTCCGCCGGAGTATCCGGCAACGGCCGGGTGATGATCACACCTTTTCGATCAGGTGCGGATTCAACCTGCGCACCGATTCCACCAAATTTTCCCTGGAAACCGGCCTGGTCAATTTTGAATGTTGATGGTGGGATGTAGGCTGTGTAGCGGTCTTCCAGAGCATTCAACATGCCTATTACAGCAGCCTCGGCCAGAACATCAGGGTCGATTTTCTCCCTGGTCACGTATTCCCTGACCAGAATCGAATAGGTTTCCCACACTATTTCGAGCCCGTCAGGAACCGCATCAGGCGCATCGGCAATGGGCTGGGGTGTCGCAGTGGCAACTGTGCCGTCCGAGAGGATGATTGGCCCATCGTTCCTCGATACCGGATCATCCGTATCGGCGCTGCTGCATGCCACCACAAAAAGCATGACGGCAAATACGGCCGGCATGATGAGATAAATTTTTTGTTTGCCGAGCCGGGAGAAAAATTTCATTTTGGAATGAGCGGTCGAGTGTGTGCGACCGTGCGAGCGTGCGAGAACATGTTGGGCGTGGGGAGATAGTCTCTCTGTCCAGCATACGCTCACGAAGGAATAATCGATGTGTGGGTGTGCACAAAAACCGATGACAGGAGAGTTGCTGATACTGGGTCGTTTCTCAGGGTCGCTCCCTGATTTACATAACAAGGATAGTGCGACGTAATATATTGCCCTGCTCTACTTTGCTCTGGCCCGGCGATCACCGTCGAAACATAGGCGCAGCATGCTGTGGCATTCATCCGCGTTTTTACAGCGGCAGAACACCGATGGTGGCATGCGAGAGCAGTTTCAGATGTTTTCCCATGTCAGCGAATTATTTTGAGAGCTTCTTCGGGATCAGGGTGATTCGCCGACGTTACCGAAACGTCTATGGCTTTTCGCAGATCGTCGATGCCCCAGTTTTTGGTCGCAGATGTCGTAATTACTCGATTGAACTCGGAAACATCGATCTGGTCCAGGATTTTCAAGGTCAATGGCTCATCGGGTGAATCCACAACCAGGTCTAACTTGTTCAAAACAAGCACCCGGGGCGTGTCGCCGATTCCCATGTCTGATAGTTGATCTGATACTACTTTGGCCTGCTCGACGGCGTACGGGCTTGACACGTCGATTATCTGAACCAGTAGATCGGCTTCCAGCGCTTCTTCGAGGGTCGCAGTGAACGCCGCCACCAGCACTGGAGGCAGTTTATGCACGAAACCCACCGTATCGCTGATGGTGGCCGAGGTGCCGGAAGGTAAATAGAGTTGCCTCGTGGTCGTATCGAGAGTTGAAAACAACTGGTTTCGCTCGATTACCTTAGATGACGTGATTTTATTAAATAACGCCGATTTTCCAGCGTTCGTATAGCCAACCAACGATATGATCTTCGCTTCGCCGCTGGTCCTGACCCGCCGCTGCTGATCACGCTGTGAGCGGATCTGCTTGAGTTCTTTTCTTACTCGCGAAAGTTTGAGACGAACCAATCGGCGGTCGGTTTCGATCTGAGTTTCACCCGGCCCTCTTGTACCTACCCCGCCACCGAGTCGCTCAAGGTGTGACCACTGGCCTGCGAGGCGCGGCAACAGGTACTCGGTCTGGGCCAGGTCGATCTGAAGCCTCCCCTCCCGCGACCTTGCCCGCTGGGCAAACACGTCGAGGATCAGGGCCGTTCGGTCGATGACCTTGATTTTTAGTTTATCTTCGAGGATTTTCTGCTGGTTCGGTGTTAACTCGTCATCGAAGATTGCCGTGTCGATATGCTCCCGGTCGATGAGAAGTTCAAGTTCTGCGATTTTTCCCTTGCCGATATATGTGGGCGAGGGTTTGTTCGTGAACTGGCTGATTCGTGCGACCGGGTTTGCCCCCGCAGCGCGCGCGAGTTCAGCAAGTTCGGCAAGTGAATCTTCGAGCTTCCAGTAATCAGGTTCCGAACGCACTTTTACGCCGACCAGCACAGCGCGTTCACGGAACGGTCCGGTGGAATATGTGGTCTTTTTTGGCATATATGCTGGCTCGAACCTGGTTTTGTCGTTACGCCATTCGGGCTTTAATGCTCAGGCCCGAAAGTCTCCGTAACCCCTCATCGATCTGATCGTCTGGAATCGTTAGTGAGAGACGGATATACCCCTCCCCTCCCGGCCCGTACCCGTTTCCAGGCGTCACAACAACATTTGCCTCATCGAGAAGCAACTGTGCGAATTCAGCCGATGTGTAGCCTTCCGGGACAGGAGTCCAGATGTAAAGGGCACCTTTCGGGGCCAAAGCCGGAACACCAATCTCGTTCAACACCGAGACTACCTTGTCGCGGCGCTTTCGATATACCTCATTATTGTTATCGAACCACTCGGTGGGTAGTTCCATTGCAGTGATGCCCATCTCCTGGTTGGCCTGCGGCAATCCTGAGTCGATGTTCGATTTCACCCGCATCAACGCATTAACCATATCCGGGTTGCCGACCGCCATTCCCACGCGCCAACCTGTCATATTTGCGGTTTTTGACAGTGAGTGGAATTCCATTGCGATATCCATAGCACCTTCAGCCTGGAGCACACTGGGGGCGACATAGCCATCGTATGTCACCTCCGTGTAGGCGGCATCATGGAGCAATGCGATATCGAATTCCTTGCAGTAGCGAACTGCCTCTTCAAAGAAGCTGAGAGGGGCGATCGCCCCGGTTGGATTATTCGGATAGTTGATCCAGAGCGTTTTAGCCTTTTTTGCAATGTCAGTCGGGATGTCAGAAAAATCTACCAGATAGCCGTTTTCTTCTTTCAACGTGACAAAATGTGTCGTTCCTCCAGCAAACATCGTCCCGATTTCGTACACGGGATAGGCGGGAGTGGGGCTTATTGAAATGTCACCGGGATTTATGAAACACAGCGCGGTGTGGGCGATTCCTTCTTTGGCACCGATAAGGTTGATTATCTCGGTTGCGGGGTCAAGTTTCACCCCGAACCGTCGTTCGTAGAAAGCAGCTACGGCCGAACGGAATGCCGGTAGACCTTCGCTCTCCGGGTACTTGTGATTCGCCGGTTTTCGTACACCTTCGATCAGCGCGTCCAGCACCGGTTCGGGAGTTTGCATGTCGGGGTCGCCGATACCGAACGAAATGACGTCTATCCCCTGTTCTTTCTTCGCAGCGATGGCACGCGATATGCCCACAAACAGGTACGGGGGAAGGTTTTCGATGCGTTCAGCGAATTTCATTTGTTATGTCCGTAATTCGGAATTTCCGTAAATCGTTCACACTCAGCCTGTGCGTAGTGGTTTCAATCGTAGTCGAGTGATCACTTTGTTGGGGTCGATCACAAAAAAGAACTTTGCGAGTTCAGGTGGGCCATATGCCGGTGAAAACCTCGACTGCAGGACCTTCGAGAAACGCTTCACCCGCCTCATCCCACGAAATTCGCAGCACCCCACCGTTTAGCACCACATCGACAACATCGTCGACCAGGCCATGCTCTCGTGCGGTGCTGGCGGCCGCGGTGCTGCCAGTTCCAGATGACATTGTTTCACCAGCACCGCGTTCGAATATCCGCGCACGAATTTTAGACCGACTGATAACGTTCACGATCTCGAAATTGATCCTGTTCGGGAACAGTCGATGATTTTCAACGCCTGGCCCGACTTCAACCAGCGGAAAGTCTTCTACAGGCTCGTCCATAATCACGACCGCGTGCGGATTGCCGACTGCCAGACAGGTGACCAGGAGTTCACGTCCGGCAACCCGAATCGGGTAGTGTTTGACGATGTTGAGTTCGCCTGTTTGAGAAGTATCGACGGGAATTTCAGAAGGTGTGAATGTTGGCACACCCATAGCGACTTTTGCGGCGATCATTTTGCCATCT
Source organism: uncultured Dehalococcoidales bacterium (assembly GCA_964387235.1). Classification (GTDB taxonomy): domain Bacteria; phylum Chloroflexota; class Dehalococcoidia; order Lucifugimonadales; family Lucifugimonadaceae; genus Lucifugimonas. The sequence goes on along the minus strand of CAYLWG010000156.1, from coordinate 2,276 downwards.
GCCATTGTCGGCCATACTGTTCGCACACCGCCGCCCGTCTCGACTGTCAGTTCGCCGTTTTCAGGCGTTGCGATTTTTCTGTCGATCACGAACTTTGAGAAAAGCCTGATCCCGTTTCCGCTCATCTCGGCCTCTGAACCGTCGGGGTTGTAGACCCGCATGCGGATCTGCGCGATATCGGAGTGTTGGACCAGTACGATGCCATCAGAACCGACTCCGAACGCCAGCCGACTCATTTCTTTTGAGAGCGCGCCCCAGTCACGGTCGATATCGCGCCCATCGATGGCGATGTAGTCGTTGCCTGCTCCGTGCAATTTTGCGAACTCTAAGGTCATGGTCTCTCTTGTTTTCTCAAGAACACAGCGCTCGGTGCCTGGACTGTTTGCGGTATAGCGCACTTCGTAACTTTATCTGGCCCAAAGTGCAGATTCACACCCATCGTCAAATGGCGTGCGTGCCAACGATTCTATGTATGAATTTTGAAAACTGCGAACGTTTGCCATTTTACAATATTTAGCGTTGTGTTTTGATTGCTACAAGCATGATTCTGGCCGGTTCACCCGTTGTCTGATCTCCATGTTTTCGCCGCCTCGACAATCGAATCCACCTGATTATCGGTTTCCCTTGTCATATCGAACCACCGGATTCTCGGGTCGTCCTGTTTGAACCAGTTGTTCTGTTGACGAATTAGTCGATTGGTAGCGACCGCGGTAAGTCTGATGGCCTCATCCAGATCGATTTCGCCGACGATGTGACGAACCATCTGGCGATAGCCTATGCCACTCATAGCCCGGTTCTTGTCAGAATTGGCGTAGCCATCGGATATCAGCTTATCGACCTCGGTCTGCCAGCCGTTATCGAGCATCATACTGAGCCTGTCCAGCACCCGTTGATGCAATACCGGCCGTTCTACATTCAGGCCGATCATCATGGTATTGAACGGTGGCTCTTTGGCTTTTTGCCTGCCGGAATTACCGGATTCAGATGAAAAAGACGATTTTGACCGGACACGTTCGATAGCTCGGATTACCCGCCGGGGATTCAACAAGTCTGTAGCATCAGCAACTTCTGGCGCTATCGCCGACAACTCACGGGCCAGCACTCCCACACCTTCTCGTTCAAGGCGTTGTTCCAGTTCTTCACGCAACGCTCTGTCAGGTTCGATTTCTGGGACTTCCCAGCCTTCAATCAGTGCCCATATGTACTGTCCTGAACCACCAACGAGAATCGGCAATTTTCCCCGGTCAGTGATATCGCTGATAACTGAGCGCGTGAGACTGAGATACTCGGCAAGGCTGAAATGTTCGTCGGGGTTCAGAATGTCGATGAGGTGGTGTTCCACTCCCCGCATCTCGTCCGCAGATGGCTTTGCGGTTGCGACATTCATTCCTCGATAGAACAGGCGAGAATCGCCGTTGACAACCTCGCCATCGAGAGCAAGGGCCAGTTCGAGACCGACTGTGGTCTTACCGGTTGCTGTCGCGCCAACAACGGCGATCAGATTTGGTCGGTCAGGGTTATTAGGTCTGGACAAAACATTCACGTCGGTAGCCGGGTCAGGGGCCGCTGGTTCAGGCTGATCCGGCGGCAGCGATTAGCTTTGAGAACTCATCCGCTTTCAAACTTGCCCCGCCCACAAGTGCGCCATCGATATCGGGTTGCTCGAGCAGTTCATCAATGTTTCCCGAATTGACACTTCCGCCATAAAGCACACGAACGGAATCTGCTGCACCCGGATTGAGTTTTCTAATCACATCGCGGCAAATCGCAGTCATCTCCTGCGCCTGTTCGGATGTCGCAGCCTCGCCCGTTCCGATGGCCCACACTGGCTCATAGGCAACTATCAGCGATTCCCAACCTGTTGTGAAACTAGCGAGACTCGACTCCAGTTGGCCGGCCACGAACGGTGCGGCATCCCCGGCCCGGCGAATTTCGAGGCCTTCACCAACACAGAGAATCGGAATCAGACCTGCAGAAACGACGACAGACGTTTTTGCGGCCACGCTGGCCGACGATTCGTTATAGAGGGCCCGCCGTTCAGAGTGTCCGACGATAACGTGGCTTGCCAGGCCTTTTAGCATTGAGCACGATATTTCGCCCGTGAACGCGCCGTTTTCGTTTGCGCTAACGTTCTGCGCTCCGACATGAAACGATGTGCCACCAAGCAGTTCGGAGATACTGGCTAAAGCAACGAATGGTGGGCAGACGATCTTCTCTACTCCGGTCACATCGTCGCTCTGGCCGAGAATACTTCGGACAAGCTCGATTCCCGATTC
>CAYLWG010000155.1:0-7118 GCA_964387235.1 uncultured Dehalococcoidales bacterium | reverse complement strand
GCTGTTCTTCACTGGTGAAACTTACAAAATCGGTAACATCGATGAAGGCACGACTGTGATGGACTTCATGTCGCTCGAACGCGAGCGCGGAATCACCATTGGCTCTGCTGCCACCAACGCCCAGTGGGATGGTCACCAGATCAACATCATCGACACCCCCGGTCACGTCGACTTCACTGCAGAGGTAGAGCGAAGTCTCCGTGTTCTCGACGGCGGTGTGGTTGTTCTCGAATCTGTTTCGGGCGTACAGCCACAGTCAGAGACGGTCTGGCGACAGGCTGATACATATAAGGTGCCCCGCCTCATCTTCGTAAACAAGATGGACCGCCTGGGCGCTGATTTCGAATACGCGGTTCAGACGGTACATGATCGTCTTGGTGCCAACGCCGTCCCGATCCAGATCCCAATGGGCGCGGAAGCAGAGTTCAGCGGGTTGATCGACCTCGTCGCCCGGAAAGCATTCCTGTACGAAACACCTGATGCCACCGAGCATCTGGTCATCGATATTCCCGAAGAGTTCGTTGAAGCGGCTGAAGCTGCCCGAATGCACCTGGTCGAAAAAGTTTCTGAAACCGATGACGACCTGATGTTGAAGTTCCTCGAAGAAGAGGAAATTACTGAAGACGAGCTTAAGGCAGCGCTAAGGCGAGCGACCATCGCCCTTAAGATATACCCGGTGTGTGTCGGCTCGGCCCTCAAGCACCGAGGCGTTCACCCGCTGCTGGATGCAGTGATCGACTATCTGCCATCACCGCTTGATGTTGATGCCATCAGGGGCACTGACCCTTCAGATGAGTCGATCACCTTGGAACGAAAACCCTCCGCCGATGACCCACTCTCCGCCCTGGCCTTCAAGGTGGTTACAGACCCGCACGTTGGTCGTCTCATTTATTTGCGAATCTACTCCGGTGTGCTGGAAGCTGGCAAAACTGTCTACAACACCACGACTCGATCGCGTGAGCGTGTTGGTCGGCTGATGGTCATGCACGCCGATTCCCGTGAAGAAAAGAAGTCGGCAGGCCCCGGTGAAATCGTTGCAGCCATCGGCCTGAAAGATACATCGACCGGGCATACGCTCTGCGCACAGGATGCACAGATAGTCCTCGAAAGAATCACGTTCCCGGATCCCGTCCTATCCGTTGCGGTCGAACCCAAGACTCGCAGCGACCAGGAAAAAATGTCAACGGCCCTGCTCCGACTCGCCGATGAAGACCCCACACTGGTGGTTTCCAGCGATGAAGAGAGCGGTCAGGTCATACTCGCGGGCATGGGCGAACTTCACCTTGACGTAATAGTCGAGAGAATGCGCCGTGAGTTCAACGTCGAGGCCACTGTTGGCGCTCCCCGTGTGGCCTACCGCGAAACTATTTCTCGTACGGCCACAGCACAGGGCAAACTGGTTCGGCAAACCGGTGGTCACGGCCAGTTCGGCGATTGCACTCTTCGACTCGAACCACTCGAGACCGGTGGTGGATTGCAGTTCGAATCCGAAATCACCGGCTCGACTCTCCCGCGTGAGTATTTCAAGCCAATTGAGCAGGGTTTCCGAGAGGCGGCACGATCAGGTGTCGTAGCGGGATACCCGGTCGTAGATATGAAAGCAGTCTTGATCGACGGTTCATACCACGAAGTCGACTCTTCAGAAATGGCGTTCAAAGTGGCTGCTTCGATGGCGTTCAAGTCGGCTATGAACAAGGGCAAACCCATGCTGCTCGAACCGATCATGAAGATCGAGGTAGTGACCCCGTCTGAGTATCTGGGCGATGTGCTTGGTGATTTGAACTCCAGGCGCTCGCAGGTTCAGAACATGGAATCGCGCGGAGTTACACAGGTAGTTACTGCATTCATTCCGCTCGCTGAAACCTTCCAGTACGCCACACATGTTCGATCAATAACAACTGGCCGGGCCAGCTTCGCAATGGAGCTGGACCATTATTCGCCTGTTCCAAAGAACGTTGCAGAAAAAGTGATAGGAAACTAATAAATGCCAGGACAAAAAATTCGAATCGTCCTCAAGGCATTCGATCACCGCGTACTCGATATTTCGGCACAGCAAATAATGGAAACTGCCGAGCGAACAGGTGCGCAAACTGCCGGACCAGTGCCGTTGCCAACAGCAATACGCAGGTTCACAGTGATACGGGGGCCTCACGTACACAAGGACTCCCGAGAATATTTTGAGTTGCGCATTCATAAGCGCCTGATCGACATCCTTGAGCCCAGCTCAAAGACCATCGATTCTCTGACCCGGCTCAACGTCCCAGCTGGCGTTGACATCGCAATCAAGCTCTAGGCTCGCACGGTAAAAACAAACGAAATGACTATCGCTGGACTTCTCGGTCGAAAGATCGGAATGACAACTTACTATCACGATAACGGAACCGCTGAATCGGTTACGGCAGTCGAGGTCGGGCCCTGTGTCGTCACTCAGGTGAAAACAAAGGCGCGCGACGGCTACGAGGCTGTTCAGATCGGCTTCGGGGCAGCCCGCAGGCTGAATTCGCCTGATGCCGGGCATCAAGTCCGTTCCGGCGGCAGGTTCACTCACCTGCAAGAATTCGATGTCGATGATCTCGCCGAATTCGAAGTCGGCCAAGAGCTGAAGGCCGATATATTTGAAATTGGAGAGTCAATCAAAGTTATTGGCACATCCAAGGGCAAGGGCTTCAGTGGTGTTGTGCGCCGTTGGAACTTCAGTGGTGGCCCCAAGACTCACGGTCAGTCAGACCGTCACCGCGCACCCGGTTCAATCGGTGCAGGTACATCGCCCGGGCGTGTCTGGCCCGGCACAAAAATGGCAGGGCACTACGGAGTCGACACAGTCACAGTCAAAGGCCTGAGAATCGTAGCAACCGATGTTGAAAAGAATGTCGTGCTGGTTCGAGGCTCCATCCCCGGTGCAAAAAACGGCATCGTACGAATCGAAAAGCAGAGCAAATAATGGATCTGCAAGTAAAAGACAATAAAGGCAAAATCGTTGGGTCCGTTGAAGCCAGCGATCACGTATGGGGCGCACCGAGTAACGATGTCCTCCTGCATCAGGCCGTACTGGCCCAGCAGGCGAACAAGCGACACGGTACGCAAGATACCCAGACGCGTGGAGAAGTTAGCTTCTCGACACGAAAAATTCGGCCGCAAAAAGGCACCGGTGCCGCTCGGCAGGGAAGCCGACGATCGCCCACGCGGGTTGGTGGTGGTGTGGCACATGGCCCGCACCCGCGCAGCTTCCGTCAGCGCTTGCCGAAGAAAATGCGCCGACAGGCTCTTCGTGTAGCGCTCTCCGACAAGGTTCGAGAGGAAGCTATTACGGTTATCGACACACTCAATATCGAAGTACCAAAAAGCAGTGTTATTCGTGACATCGTTTCGGCGCTGGAACTGAAGGGCCGAACCCTGATCGTTACTGGCACGACCGATCAAAATGTAATCAAATCGGCAAACAACCTGCCTGGCATCGAAATTCAGACTGCCGCACTGATGAACCCGCTAGAAGCGACGAGTGTTGCAAACCTGGTATTCACACAGGAAGCCATCGAAACTATTGACGGTATATGGGGCCTGGACGGGGGCGGTAAATAATGCAGAATGCACGCGTCCTCAGACGACCAATAGTCACCGAGAAAAGCACGATTCTGGGCGAAACCGGACGTTATGTTTTTGAAGTCGATAAAGGCGCAACCAAGCACGACATCGCGCGGGCCGTTGAATGGGCATTCGATGTCAAGGTCATCAAGGTGAACACTTTGAGAGTGCCGGGCAAAGTGAAGCGTTACGGTCGCCGACCGTCGAAACAGCCTGACTGGAAAAAAGCCATCGTGTCGTTGGCTGCCGGCGATTCCATCCAGTTGTTCGAGGGAGCGTAAGGGATGGGCCTGAAAAAATTTAAACCCACATCTCCAGGTCGTCGCGATACTGTCGCTGACGATTTCAAGGACATCACTAAAGGCAAACCCGAAAAGTCTTTATTGGCCCCGCTCTTCAAAAAGGGTGGCCGAAATAACAACGGGCGAGTAACGGTTCGTCATCGGGGTGGTGGGCACAAACGTCGGTACAGAATTGTCGATTTCAAACGCGACAAGTCGGGTGCCGCCACAATTATGTCGATCGAGTACGATCCGAACCGTACGGCGCGGATCGCCCTCGTCAGGTACGAAGATGGGACCAAGCGATACATCGTAGCCCCGACCGGCATGACGGACGGCGATATTGTCCAGAGCGGCAGCGATGTGGCCGTTACATCGGGTAACAGTAGGCCACTGGGCACACTACCGACGGGCACGCAGGTTCACAATATTGAAATGGCCCCCGGCAAGGGTGGTCAGATGGCGAAAAGTGCGGGAGCTGTGGCGCAGGTGATGGCCCATGAAGATGGCTATACACTTGTCAGGCTCCCCTCGGGTGAAATGCGTCGACTCTTGAGCGGCTGTCTTGCGACAGTCGGCCAGGTTTCGAACCTCGATCACAAAAACGAAAAGCTCGGTAAAGCCGGCAGAAATCGTCATCGTGGTCGTCGTCCGAGCGTACGTGGTTCAGCTATGAGCCCGAATGCGCACCCGCACGGTGGTGGTGAAGGCCGGGCCGGAATCGGCATGCCAGGGCCAAAAACACCGTGGGGCAAGCCAGCGCTCGGTAAGCGCACACGCCACAATAAGAGCACCGATAAATATATTCTCAGGCGGAGGTATGACCGCTAAAAAACGGTCATTATTTCTAGTAACAGATGTCAAGGTCAACCAAAAAGGGTCCATACGTAGACCCGAAGCTGATGAAAAAGGTGGGAGCGGTCCGCCAGACTGGTTCACGTACTGTGATCCGAACTTGGGCGCGCGCCTCGATGATCATGCCAGAAATGGTTGGTCTCACCATCGCCGTCCACGATGGTCGCCGGTTCATGCCAATCCTGATGACGGAAAACATGGTCGGTCACAGACTTGGTGAATTCGCGCCAACGCGCACCTTTCGGGGTCACGCTGGCAGATCCGACCGGACGACAGGTTAGCCATGGCCATTGCAAGAACAAAAAACGTAGGTATTTCCGATTACAAGCTTCGGCTGGTGATAGATCAGATCAGAGGCAAAATGGTGACCGACGCGGTCCCGGTATTGCGCTACCTGACCAGCCCGGCCGCCGCTGAAATCCTTAAAATATTGAATTCAGCCACCGCCAACGCAGAACACAACGACCTCCAGTCACGTGATGAGTTGAAGATCGTTCGGATTACAGCCGACAAAGGCACGTGGATCAGGCGTTTCAGGGCCAAGGCCCGCGGTCGTGTCGGGGCGTTCGATCGGCCGACATCTAATATCACCATTGAAGTCGACGAGGTTAGGAACTAGGTATGGGTCAGAAGACACACCCGATCGGATTCCGACTCGGAGGCGTACAGGATTGGCGGGCGCACTGGTTCGCAAACAAGGCATCGGACTACCGACGTCTGACTGAGGAAGACCAGGCAATCCGCAAGTTGATCCAGGATCGCTACGCAGAGTCTGGCGCAATATCTCGTGTCGAAATCGAACGGGGCGCTCAGGATCTGGTCGTTACGATCAACACCGCACGCCCTGGCATCATCATTGGCCGCGGGGGCACGCGGGTCGATGAACTTCGGTCCGATCTTGAAAAACTAACCGAAAAACGATCACGCCTGAATATCCAGGAGATACGACAGCCGGAACTCGATGCGAAACTTGTAGGCGAATCAATCGCCGAACAGCTGGAACGCCGGGTTGCCTACCGTAGAGCTGTCAGGCTCGCCATGCAGCGCACAATGCAGTCGGGCGCACTGGGCATAAAAATCGTCGTGTCCGGTCGGTTGGGTGGCGCTGAAATCGCCAGGACCGACAAGCAGAAAGAAGGCCGCACCCCGCTTCACACGCTGAGGGCGCAGATCGACTTCGCAGTATCTGAAGCAAAGACGACGTTCGGTGTCGTTGGAATCAAGGTCTGGATTTACACGGGCGACATGATTCCGTCGGCAGAAAACCTCCGTGCCCGTTCCATGGCCCGTCTTTCGCTGGGTGCTACCCCAGAAAGTCAGGGTCAGGGTCAAGGTCAGGGTGGTTCCGGTGGTCGCGGCGGTAACCGGGGTCCATCATCTTCAAAAGGAGCTGGTAACAGCGCCGGTAGTAATCGGGGTGGCCGCTAGCCATGCTTCAGCCAAAGCGAACTAAGTACCGCAAGGAACACCGGGGCCGGATGAACGGAATACGTACCCGTGGCTCAACGATGGTCTACGGTGAATTCGGCCTTAAAGCAGAAGGCCCAGGCTGGGTCACCGCACGCGAAATCGAAGCCGCCCGGCGCGCCATTACAGGTTATGTCAAACGTGGTGGTCAACTCTGGATACGACTGTTCCCGGCCAAGCCGGTGAGTTCCCGACCCGCAGAAACCCGAATGGGTGGCGGCAAGGGAGCCGTCGATCACTGGGTTGCGGTAGTGCGGCGTGGGCGAATGCTCTATGAAATAGCCGATGTGCCAGAAGAGGCAGCGCGTGAGGCTTTGAGGCGTGCTGCCCACAAGCTATCGATCCCCACCAGGATCGTGGCTCGGAGCGACGAATTTTAATAACGCTTGACCGATATCCGGCCAGTAAATGATTGGCACGGACGAAATCTGTCTGGCAGGAACTGATTAAACGATGCGGATTAGCGAAGTAAGAGAACTGGACGACACCGAACTCGGTAAAGAGCTCGGCGACCAAGAGCGCGGCCTGATGAACCTCAGGTTCCGCAAGGCGACTCTACAGCTTTCGAACACGAACGAACTTAAAAATACTCGAAGGACAATAGCCCGCATAAAGACCGTGATCCGAGAGCGGGTTATCACAGCTGGCCTGGAAGTAGGCGGCACAGCGTCCGATAAACCAGTTGCTGCAACAGAAAACAACAGCGAATCTGCACCAGAGCCAGATTCGAAGCCAGAAAATGAAGGAGAATAGGTTGGCGCGCAAACAGCGGACCGGCACTGTTCTGAAAGACACGAACGAAAAGAGCGTCGTAGTGGGCGTCTCATGGTTGCAACGCGACCGAATTTACAAGAAGGCGCGCCGCAGGCTGACAAAATTTGTCGTTCACGACGAACAGGATTCAGCGACCGTCGGCGATCGCGTCTTGATTGA
>CAYLWG010000154.1:0-7135 GCA_964387235.1 uncultured Dehalococcoidales bacterium | reverse complement strand
ATGGTTCATACGACATCCAGGGTGTCCTCGGCTTTAACCGCGGTGACATCGCCGTATTTCTTGTTAGCTATCTCGCGTAACTGAGCGAATTCGATCTGGATACTTCGGAGCAGGAGGCCGGCGTCTGACGAGTGCAGGATGAACCGGGCACCGAGATCGATAGCGGTGGTCGAAGTGGGGATCGTCTGCTGGTGAATCATCGTTGGCAGGCCGCGTTTGTCGGCCTCGGCGATTATATTTTTCAGAGTGTCGATGTAGATCGGGTTATCGACCTCGTCGGGAATACCCAGCGAAGTTGTCATGTCGTTCGGGCCAATAAATACGCCATCTATTTCAGCGCAGTCGATGAGTTCACCAACGCGGTCGGCAGCGGGCTTGCTTTCGATGCCCATAATGAAGATGTGATCCCGGTGGCGGTTTTCCAGATACGCCTTCGACTTTTCGCTCGGATATTCACCTGTTTCGACCACCCGTTCGTAGTACTCGCCTTTCAGGGGGTGGGTACGCATTTTGGCGCAGCAGTGGCTGACTTCATCGACTGTTTCGCAGTAAGGCACCAGCACGCCATCGGCCCCGGCATCCATGGCCATCGCAACATAAACAGGGTCGGTTGAGGGCGTGCGGACAATCGCAGTGATGTCCAGGGACTGCATCTGCTGAACCGTATCGGCGATCAACTGTCGATCGCGCGATCCGTGTTCTGAATCGATTATCACGTAGTCGATAGTGCTACCTGCGTAGACGCGATTCCACCGCATGCTCGATGTCGCGGAAACCATAAACCCGAACACGGGCCTACCCGCCTTAAGCGCAGATTTCAATTCAGCCGGTCTCATCCAATTGTCTCCGATTCCGTATTAAGGGTCGTTTATTCGCAAGCCATGCAAGAGCGTTTCCATGGAGCCAGGGCGCGAAAAATCCGTCCTGGTTGCCCCGAGCCAACTCACACTTCTGGAGCGTACCACCAACCTGCGATTTCGGGGAACGAGTTGCCACGATTTATCACCGAATGATCTCAAAGTCGCCGCTCGTGTGTTGGTATTGATCAGGATAGTTGTCTGAAAATCCCAGTGACCGGGGTTTCTGAATCACGTAGTCTCAAGGATCGTGAGTGTCTTATCTGCCGACCGACTAATCTCCGGCCATCGCCGTCGGCCGTTGATGTTGATTTCAATGGTCATTCTGGTCGCGCTTGCCTGCACTCCTGCCATCGACCCTGAGCCAACAGGGGTACAGCCAGTGGTTAGCGCACCTGCGACCTCTGCGGCATCTGTGGCATCTGGGCCAACGGCCACAATCACCCCGCTGCCCCCAACGGCGGTAGCCGCGACTGAAGTACCCGAAACACCAACCGCCGTGCCTGTTCCGTCGCCCACTCTGGCGCCCACTCTGGCCTCGACAGAGACCTCCGTTCCCACGGCGACTATCGTGCCAGCGGCGACAGTATCCCCGACGTTCACTCCAGAACCCACGGAAACCGTTGTCCCGGCCACGGCTACTCCGACGTTTGTACCGGCGACTGCAACGGCTGAGCCGACTCTGACACCGGTGCCGACAGCAACCAACACGCCAGTGCCGCCCGTAACCGCAACAGCAACTGCCATTCCCACCCAGGTTCCGCCAACGCCCACGCCAACGGCGATCTCCCCTATACCGCAACCTACAGAAACGCCGCTGCCGCTGCCGCCCGGGCTAACGTCAGCATTCACATCGGCTGCAAATTTTTCTGTTGACCCAACCCCGACAGCGACACCATTTCCCGCTCAGGCGGGTCCTTTTCCAGAACCTACCCCTTTGCCTGCCGCGGTCGCAAACCTCCAGCCTTACTTCGGTAGCGGCGAGCCACTCCGTGTACGAAATCCGAAGGGAGGGCCGTTTTTTGAAAAATCCGACCTGGTGCTTGACTGGTTCATAGAAAATGATGGGTCAGGCAACGTGGTGGGCAGTTATTTCGTGGATATATACCTTGATGAAATCCTGGCAGCGAGGTGGTCGGGCGCCGATACCTCGCCAAACCATTTCATCTCGGTTGAGGGGTATGCGGAACTACTGGATCTGTTCAATCTCGCTCCCGGCACGCACACCGTAAGGCTGATGGCTGATCCCACCAACCGGATCAACGAGATTTCCGAAATCAACAACTCGCAGACTATCGAGTTCACATGGGAAGGCCCGGCGGTGCCGTTACCGGTAGCTGGCACGCGGTTGCCGAACTTATCGGTGGTTGCCAGAACGGGCGTGAAGGCTCCGATGGTAGTTGCGCCGTTCGCCGGAGCGGTCAGTTCGGGCGGTCTTTCGATTCATGGCGATACTTTTATCTCGATCTCGGTTTTGAACGATTCGCCAATAACTATCGACCAGGAATTTTCGATCCACATTCTTTTTGACGACATTGTGGTCCGAGTCAACAACTACACGGGGTTGCTGGGTGGAGAAACTATCATCCTTGATTGGAACGATCTTATTACGACCGTCCCAATCGTCGCTGGGCCGCATACGCTCAAGCTTTTAGCCGACCCGACTGGAATCGTTGCTGAAAGCGATGAAACCGATAACCTGTTTGAACTGGAACTGGTCTGGGGAGCCGATGCGCCGCTGGTAAAGCCTGAACTTTTGCCGACACCCGGCGCACCTGACAGGGTGGTTCCGACGCTGGCAAACCTTGCTGCTTTTACGCCGTATGGCTGGGACGCCGGGATAAGCGCGAGCCGGTTGGCCGATGGGCTTGCGATGGGGCGGGACGGGGTGGTCTGGTCCGGCGAAGAAGCGTCGATTTCGTTTGCGTTCCGGAACTTCAGCCAGGTAAGCACTGCATCGTCTGGGGCGTTCCGGGTCGATGTGCTGATAGACGACGAACCATTCGGTTCCCAGCTTTTTACAGCGGGTTCCGACGCGGGCGCATTCTGGGTCGAATCGATCGTTGTTCCTGCTAACCGCATCGCCCCGGGCCTGCATCTGGTTAAAATCGTGATCGACCCACTGGAGATCATCGCTGAGGACGACAAAACCGACAATTCGGTCGCCCGGTGGGTGACGTGGCTGCCGGGATCATTACCCGCCGACGATTCGACAGTTGAGTTTTCGTTATCTAATGAACAGCTCGATGAGTTGCTCGCACCGATGCTCGAAATGGCTTTTATAGACCAGGTCAGCGCAGCCGACGGCCAGGGTGCAGGCCCGCTTGACTGGGTTCCGGCACTCGAATCCGCAGGCAAGGCAGGATATTACCTGCTGACCGGGCGAGACCTTGATGCTGAACGGATGGTGAAGCACTTTTTGCCGCACGATCAGTTCATTGCGGCATCGCTCAATGCGTGTATGACGGACTACCTGCTGATGACAGAAGTCGATTATGTGGCGACTTTTGCTTCATGCCGTGAATTCAGGGGCGAAGTAGGGTTTGAAAAGCGAGTTGGCGGGAAGAATCATGTTTTTGTGGATCTTGGCGCATCGCCAACCCAGGCACTCAGCACGTATTTCCATGAACTGGGCCACGCGTTGCAGGATCTCACCAACCCAACGCTTTCGGTTGCGACGCGTACTCCAAACCTGAAAGCGCTCCTCGAAGCGCAGGCCCAGTTGTTCGAAGCGGCCGCGCTGCGTGCTATAGAAGAACACTCTGGTATTTCGCTGTTGAGATTCCCGGATATCACCCCTGTGCGAGATTCAGCAAACTTTATTCTGGATGCCACAAACAGTCTTTCGGGATCGGCCGAGCATTCTCTTGGTTACAAGATGCTGTGGATGGAAGCGTTGGCGAACACCTCTGGCCTCGATACCAGTACCGAGCTGACAGTCAACAAAAACCTTTCTGCTTCTTTGGCCAAATCTTTATACGATTTTCTGGTGGCAATGCAGCCCGCTGAGATCGACCCGTGGGTGACCAACATATTTTCTGTCTCCTCGCGGGCCGACCGGTTCATCGCCATTTCGCTGAGTCGGCTGGAAACCGATCTGGCAGCAGCCGACTATGGCAACCCCGGCCTACGAGAATCAGTATTTCTTGCGCCATAACGTTGCCCACTCCCAAAATTTTAGCAACTGAAGTGCTGTTTACTACATAGTTCTCTGTGTTATATGCCCATGTGCTGTCGGACTCGGATAACATCCACGCCGTGAAGCACAATTTCAACGGCAGTCGCTCAGGAACACGCGTATTTCTCGCGCTGGCATCACTGTTGTTCGTTGTTGTCCTGGCGTGTACTCCAGGTTCTCCTGCCGCGTCCTCAACGGTATCCGAAACTCCAGAGAACACGCCGGTACCGACCGCACAGCCTGAAAAAACCGCGAAAAGTAAGCCTGAAGCAACTCCGGTTCCCACTCCGACCCAGTTGCCTGTGCCGCCAACCGCAACAAGCGTTCCGCCCCCTCCTACACCGCTGCCGTCGCCAGAACCAACTCAGCTTCCGACAACGACACCCGCGCCCACGGCTACCATTCCGGCACCGACAGCTGCGCCAACTGCCGTTCCCGTGCCGCCCACAGTCACTCCCGTGCCAACTGCTACGCCAGAACCGACGGTGGTTCTGATTCCGGGCACGCTTCCCGAAGGAGCTATCTCGGCGTTTATAGAGACTGACACTTTCGATCGAAATCCAACACCCACCGCCACCGCATTCCCCGTTGTGGCAGGCCCGTTTGAAGAGCCCACCCCCACTCCAACGGCAACCGGCGACTTGCAGCCATATTTTGGGAATGGCCAGCCGATACGGGTTCGGAATCCGAAAGGTGGCCCCCTCAAGGAGAAAGGTGATCTATTTGTAGATTTCTTCCTCACAAACGTCGGGCCTGGTCCGATCAACGGAGACTACTTCATCGATTTATACATCGACGATGTGATAGCGCAGCGTTGGAGCGGGCTGGATATGTCGGTAGACCAGTTTATTTTCATAGAAGGCGGCACCGGGCTTCTTGATCTGTTCCAGCTTCAGCCCGGTGAACACACGGTCAAAATGGTTCTCGATCCTACGAACCTGATTCCAGAAATTTCGGACGGCGACAACTCTTATTCGGCCACTTTCAACTGGGAAGGGCCAGTAATTCCGACCCCACTCCCAACCGATAGATTGCCCAACCTTTCACTTGTTGGCGATTTCACCGGGCTCAGGGTTGCGCCTTTCTTCGGGGCTAACAGCTCCGGGGGACTTTCCGTTAACGGGGATACATTCATCACATTCTCGGTTCTAAACGATTCTCCTATTACAGTGCCGCACGACTTTGCCGTGAATCTCTGGTTCGATGACGTTCTGGTTTTCAACGCACATTACACCGGCCTGATTGGTGGCCAGTACGCGAGTTTAAAGTGGGACGGGCTCAGCAAGGCAGTTCGTATTACCCCGGGCGAACACACCCTGAGAATGGTTGTAGACCCTACAGGGGCGGTCACTGAATCTGACGAATCTGACAACACAACTGAGGTGGTGCTTGTCTGGAGTACTGACGACCCTATCCCGGAGCCAAAAGCCGATATCCCGCAGGGTGCCCCGATTAGAGGAACACAGGTGCTATCGAATCTCACCGGCGTATTGCCGTACGGGTGGAACGCCGCGATATCGGTGAGCAATACCGACGACGAACTGCCGATAGGCACCGATGGCCATGTTTGGGCTTCTCAGAACACCACCGTTTCGTTTGCGGTTAGAAATTCAAGCAGGGTCATTACAGCTGGCACCGGCACGTTCGAGGTACAGATCTACGTCGATAACGAGTGGTTCAGCACGAAACTGATCGACTCTGGCGACGATGCTGGCAAGGTGTGGACCAATTCGATAACTATTCCGGCCAATCGATTAGAGCCGGGGCAACACCTGGTGAGGATGGTTATCGATTCGCGAAACGACATTCTTGAATCGAGCACGGCCGACAACTCGGTTGCCCGGTGGTTCGAGTTTCTTCCGGGGGCTCCTGATGCCGGCGATCCTGAAAAATTTGTGCTGACGGACGAAGAACTGACGGAAATGTTGAATCCGATCGTCTCTTCAGCCTTTATCGATCAGGTGCGGGAGGCCGATGGATCGGGGCTGGAACTTCCAGACTGGAACGCCGATCTTCTTAATGCGGGCAGGGCTGTTTACTACCTTCTGACCGGACGAGACCTCGAGGCCGAGCGCGTGGCGGTTCATATTCTCCCCCGCACGCAATTTGTGAATGCTTCATTCAATGCGTGTATGACGGACTTCTTCTTACTGTCCGATAACGATTACATTGCGGTTTACCAATTCTGTGACAGATTCCGTGGCGAGATTGGGTTCAAGTATCGACTGGACGGACGGATTCAGGTGTATGTCGATCTGGAAGAATCTCCAATTCAGGCACTGGGAACCTACTTCCACGAACTGGGGCACGCCTTGCAGGATCTGGAAAACCCGGCCCAGATCGAAGCTGAGTTTTCGCCACTCCTCAGGGGATTATTTGAGGCAGAGGCCCAGATATTCGAAGCCGCTGCTTTGAGGACAATAGAGGAGTTTATGGGGGTCAAATTTATGAGATACCCTGATGTGCCGGTAATGCGAGAATCTGCCGAATTCCTGCTCGATGTAACCAGGAGATTAGACGGTTCTGCCGAGCATGTTCTCGGGTACACGATGCTATGGCACGAGGTTCTGGTCAATACTTCTGGGCTGAATCTGGGCGACGAGCTTCGAACTAACAAGGTTCTATCGGCCACGAGTGCCAAAGCGTTGTTCGACTATCTGGTTTCACTTGATCCAGCCGATGTGGAGTCGTGGAATTCCGAGATATTCGCATCTTCCGCCGCTGCAGATGAATTTGTCGAAATATCACTGAGTCGGTTAGAGGCTGATCTGGCAACAGCCGACTACGGCAACCCCGGCCTGCAAGGAGCGGCGTTTCTTGCGCCGTAGACGGTTTACATGACGTCGTAGTCTCTGGATGTCGGGCGTTGCCAATCAGTGGGCTGGCGGTCTCTTCTGAGTGGCAGCAGAATTCGGCCAGCGGATCAGGGATTCGGTGATACTGTTCGGTGGCTGTTTTCCAGTTGAAAATTCCATCCTGCTTACTCTTCAAGGAGCCCTGCACGTGATTCACGACAACGTCGAATTCGATTTCTACTTCATCAGGCACGGTGAATCGCAGTCGAACGTCACCCCGGGCATCGCCGCGGGCGCGAATTTCG
>CAYLWG010000153.1:3355-7171 GCA_964387235.1 uncultured Dehalococcoidales bacterium | reverse complement strand
AACCCGACCCTGGGCTGGTTGACGACTTTGGCACCGGGGTTACCGATGAAGCTGAGGAGCTTGGACTCGACAGGGGTGACCCGTTTGACATCGACCTGCCTCCGCAAGACCCATGGGACCACGACGAGAAGTTTTAGAAGTTTTGTCGGATGTGATGGCGTTCCCTAAAGCCTGCGGGATTCACGGAACGAGGGGCTGTCTCTTGTCCAGTTGTCCAAATATAGCGTCCCAACGACTCGCCATGCAATCTGCATATAAATCAGGCTCCCAGCCAGCCTTCAGATAGATAGATATTGCGGCCAGCCGGGCATCTTCAGTTCCAAGTGAAAGGGGATGATCGCCCTCTGCAAGCAACGTATTGGTCACCAATCCCGAGACCAAGGTTCCGAGTCCCTGACCACCGTACTCATCGTCTGTAACAAGCCATCCGAGCCATGAGCGTCCATTGTTTTCTGCTACGTGCCGTGGTCCTTCACCTGCGATGCACGACGACACCAGTCGCCCAGATTCGACGTGTTCGACAACGAAAAAACCTTCATTAAGCGCGCAAGAAATCGTTTCATCGAGATCGAAATCATTTGTGAAAGCGAGATGAAACAATTCCAAATAAGCGTCGGCATCCGAGGGTTCAAACTGACGGACAACGTAGCCGTCAGGCGGTCGGCGGAGAGTCACCCGGTGTCTTGAAGGTCGTCTCATACGAAGTTGGTGTTCGTATTCTGAGGATATGTACTCGTGGGATTTTCGGTTCATCGCTCAAGTTCTGCACACTTACTTCAACACGAAGCCACCCGAAACCGTGATAGTGGTGTTGATTTTTCGGGTGGCTCTCGGGTTTTGGCGTTCCCTAAAGCCTGCGGGCTTCGCGGAACGCCAACTGGGCGGCTCCTAGCAGGCTGATATCGTCGCCGAGCCGGGTGGCCGATAGCGGTACACCGTTGTCGTATCTTGGCAACGCGTGTTCGACAACCGATGCGTTCAGCCTGTCCCAGTGTCGTCTCAAACCCTGGACAACTCCGCCACCGATTACGAGTGCTTCGGGGTCGAACGTATTCAGCAGGCCACCAAGCCCGATACCGATATTTTCGATAGTGATGTCGATGACTTTCTGCGCAATGGCATCGCCTTCGTCTGCGGCATCGAACACCATGCGCGAAGTGATATTCGCCGGGTTGCCGTCGGCCAGACGGGCGAGCGGGCCTTCGTTCTGGAACATGTCGCGGGCCATACGGGCAATGGCAGGCCCCGAGGCGTTGCCTTCAAAGCAGCCGTCGCAGCCGACATTGCACCTGTAAGCCCCGGTGCGGACCGATATATGCCCGATTTCACCGGCGCCGCCGGACGCCCCGGTGACCATTTCGCCGTTAGCGATGATTCCGCCGCCAACTCCGGTGCTGATCGTGACGTAGATTAGGTTTTCGGCACCGATGTGATCGCCAAAACGTGTTTCTGCGAGGGCTGCAAGCGTGGCGTCGTGTCCCACCCACACGGGAAGCCCCAGTGATTCTGTTAGCGATGGTTTCATCGTCTTCCCGTGCCAGCCGGTCAGGTTAGGAGGGTGAATGTATGTGCCGGTGGCAGGCCGAATTGGCCCGGCCGTGGAAACACCTGCCCCAACTATTCGGGCACCGTCGGGCAGGGTAGTTCGGGCGGATTCCAGCAGGTTGGCAAGGCGCATACTGGCGTCGTCGATGCCGTTTTCTGATCGAGTGTCAATCGCTCCGCGCCCGGTCATCTGACCGCGCGAATCGACGAGCGCTGCCCGTATGTGGGTGCCGCCAATATCGGCGGCGAGGGCGTATCTGGAGGCATGAGTAGTCACGCCCGAGATGGTAGCACCCGGAACATCCCGCGATCACTGGCGGGAAGACCGACTCGTATCGCATATTCGCAGGTTTACGGGCGCCTGTGATGGATTAACTGGTGGTTATACTCGGGAGCGTTGATTGAAGGCATTCTCTGCTGCCCCAATGCGAGTGCCTTCGCTGCCGTTGAGCAGGCTATGGCCGTAGAGAGAGGACGATGGAGCATAGTGGTATTCCTGTGGACAGGAGAGATGTATCTGGATCTGGGTGTCCTGCTTGTTGCGGTGATACTGGACATGCTTCTACCGGAGCCCCCTGAGGCGTTTCATCCGGTGGTCTGGATGGGAAAACTCACCAGGATGCTGGAACGTATTTCACCACGCTCGGGTCGTATCGCCCCAGTTGTAGCAGGTGCGGTTATTGCAGTTGTCGTGCCCGGAATATTCGCCGGAGTGGCATGGTGGTTGGAGGTAGGGCTGCGGGAGGTGGGAGTGATTGCCTACATCGTAGGTGGTGGGATCCTTTTCAGGACCACTTTCACTGCGAGAGGGCTGTTCAGAGTGGCCAGAAAGGCAGCACGCAATCTACAGGACGGGAACCTGGAAGAGGCCCGGATTGACCTGAGGAGTCTGGTCAGCCGAGACACCCGTACGCTAACGTCACCCCAGATGGCAGCGGCTGCCGTGGAATCGGTCGCCGAAAACACCACCGATAGCTACGTTGGGCCATGGCTTGCCTTTGCGCTGTTCGGGCTTCCCGGTGCCTTTGCTTACAGAGCTGTAAATACGCTCGATAGCATGCTTGGATACCACGGAGAATACGAATATCTGGGTAAAGCTTCAGCCCGGCTGGACGACCTCGTTAACCTGCTCGTTGCTCGTCTGACCGCCTTGCTGATGTTGGTGGGAGGGGCATTAATTGGTATGCCAGCGAATCGAGGCAGGGACAGGGTATGTAAAGAACACGGTAGGACGAGGAGCCCCAACGCAGGTTGGACGATAAGCGCGATGTCAGGTCTTCTGGGGGTAAGGCTAGAAAAGCCCGGCCAATACCGTTTGGGGGACGATTTCCGAGAGGCCGGGGCCAGTGACATTCATCGAGCCGTTCGGGTGGGCATCGTGACTGCGGTGCTAGGTCTGATTGTGACCATAATTTTGCTGTTTGTGCGGTATGCGTTGCTGGACTAGGGCGGGCTTGACGCTGTTTCGATACACCAGTGTCTGTCACAATTGAGCGTGAGAGCCCGGCACAACCACTTGTCGAAAATAGCGGTCGCGCTCATCATTTAACGATGCCCGAACTTGAACACAACGTAGATTTATCGTCGATACCCCACCGGCCCGGTCAGTCGACCGATCTTGAGCCCAAACGCCGGCGTGCCTGGGCGAGGCTTTCAGACGAAGAAAAAGAGTGGGTTCTTATAGCGTGGGACCTGACCGGGATGATTCCCACTGCTCCGGCGTTCCGCGAGATGCAGGACGCGTCGACCCGTGTGCTGTACGTGCTGGTGGGTACCGAGGAGAGCCTTACACCGGGTGAGTTGAGTTACCTGATGATTGCGCGCTGGTTTAGAAATATCGACCCGGCTACGGCAAGAGCGAAGATGGCAGCGCTGGTGAGACAGGGGATGGCGCGATACACGGGCGTGGGGCGGACGATGGCTATTGAGGCCGGACTCGAAAAACTTGAAGAGATGGCGAGGCCACCGAGGCGTGAGCGGGAGGGTGAGTCGTCTTACCGTTCGGACGATGATCGACGTGAACCGCGAAGAGACGACCGGGATTCACGTGAGCGTGGTGAGGTTCGGCGTTCGAGTATTGGTGACTATGGCGCACCGCGTGGCCCGCGGCGGGGCGAACGAGACGATTATGGATCAGGGCGCGATGATCGTGAACCTCGCAGAGACGATCGGCGTCCAGATAGCCGTAGTTCAGGGCGTGATGACAGGCGTAAGATATCAAGAGCACACCTCTGAACTCCAGTCACACGAGAACGTGTCGTATGCCGTCGT
>CAYLWG010000153.1:0-3227 GCA_964387235.1 uncultured Dehalococcoidales bacterium | reverse complement strand
AGACGATTATGGATCAGGGCGCGATGATCGTGAACCTCGCAGAGACGATCGTCGTCCAGATAGCCGTAGTTCAGGGCGTGATGACAGGCGTAGCGATTCACGAGGCCCGCGGCGTGATGATCGTGGCCCTCGCAGGGATGATCGACGTCCAGATAGCCGTAGTTCAGGGCGTGATGATCGCGGCCCACGGAGAGACGACCGGCGTAGCGATTCACGAGACTATAGCGGCCCGTCGCGTTAGAGACGATAGCTGTATCGTCTCGGGTTCCGTGGTCGAGGGTCAGCCGAGTCCCAGCAGTCGCTTTGTCGTGCCGCCCATGATTAGCGCAAGTTCATCTTTTGTCAGGAAGGCGCAGTATTTCACGATGAAGTCGATGTTTTGCTGGTACGTCCAGTGCCGCATGACGATTGGCATATCCGTGCCCCAGATCAACCTGTCGGCCCCGATGTGCCGCACAACCTCTTCAACCAGCGGTACACCCTCGGGCAACGGGTAATCCAACTTATCGCCAAGGCCAATTGCAAACAGAAGTTGTAACGAAAGGTTCGGGTTTTCGAACGGTCGCCATAGTTCATCGGGCAGACGAAAATTGTCCTGGTCGGCAAATAATCTCCACTGAAAACCGTGAGTCATTACCACTGGTGTATCCGGGTATTGCTCCATCCAACTGGTCAGTCTTTGTAGTTCAAGGAAGTAGTGGTCGATTACAGGAACGCGTTTTGGTTCGTTGATGCCCAGCGAGAAGAAAATCGGCACTCCAAGTTGGGTGACTCTATCCCAGAACAGTCGGTAGCTATCGCTGGTCCAATCTGGGTTTTTGCCGTACAGGTGCAGTTGCGACGTCAGGAACTGTAGGCCGGAGAGATTCTTTTCACGAACGGCTTCTTCGACTTCCTGAGCAGCCCGTTCCGGGTCATCCTCAACCGTCCATTCGGGCACGTGCGCGAGTCCGAAAATGCGCCCCGGGAATTTCTGCACACAATCGGCGATGAAGTCGTTGCCGATGCCGAGATAGGGATTGCGGTGAAGCAGCGTGCCGGTGACGTTTGCGTAATCCATTTCGGCGATCAGACTTTCAGGTGAATACGACATGTCTGCAATCGATGGTGGGAAGTACTGCTTCACATAATCTTCGCCATCTATGGTCCATTCGTAGCGACCGTGAGTCGTAGGCCGGAAGTTCACGTCGTTGAGCGCGTCGTCTTCAGGCCATTTCGCGTCGTCCATCAGGGCACTGGTGCTTCCGGTTGTGTGGTCGCGGGCTCGCCACGGCGGCACGTGGTGGTTCGCCATCGATTTTTGTACGTGGGCGTTTTTAGCCTCTCGGGATTCCCATCCCATAGAACCGCGTACGTCGGGGAAGCAGTAGGCGTGACCATCGAAGATTACCGGGTACTCGGTCATGTTTGTTTACCGTTCTTTGTGAGGTGTTCGGGATAGAGCGGTGATGATCGCCGGGGTTAGCGCCAGGGTCAGCGATAGTCCTCGGCGTTGTCGAGTGGTGCGTAGCCTATGATTTTCTTGGCGTAATCGGTGTCCCAGAACCGCCAGGTGTTGTCTGACACTCCGTAGAAAATTTCAAACCCTAGTGGCTGCGTGAGGCACTGGTTAACGAGTTGGGCCAGATCACGGTGACTGAGCCATGTCGCCAGGCTTCTCACCGAGCCGACCGGGCTGTTCTGCGGGTTGACTGTGCCAATTCGCAGACAGGCAACTTCAAGCCCGAAGTGTTCGTGGTAGTAGCGCCCGGTCGCTTCGCCAAACGCCTTGCTTACGCCGTAATCGGAATCCGGGCGTATGGGTACGGTGTGGTCGATTTGCTTGAATTCACCGGGAGTGAGGCCCTCGTAGTCGCCGACCCTGATTCGACTATAAGGTTCGTCCATTTCGAAGTTCCCGACAGCGTGGTTCGAGCTGGCAAATACAACTCTTTTGACTCCATGCTGGCGGGCCGCTTCGTACACGTTGTGGGTCATGGATATGTTGTTCTTCAGCACGTCGGGCCATGTTGTTCCAACAGCGACATTTGCTGCCAGATGTATGACGGCGTCTATTCCTGAGAAGGCCGGTGATATCGCATCGAAATCAGAACCGTCGGCGACATGTGTTGGGATGTCGGGTGCGTTAGTGGGTACTCGCGCATCAAGTCCTGAGAATTCGAACGAACCTGAAAGCGCGTTTATCAGCATCGAGCCTATGAGCCCTGTTGAGCCGGTTACGAGAACTTTCATGTGAATCCCTTTTTACTTATTCGGCGTGGCTGTCGCTGTGTTTTATGATGCGGATGATACCCGCCATGACCAGAAAATTGTTGTGACGTTCGACACCGAGTGGTCTTTTGTCATCACGCGTTCTTCACGCTTTTTTGGTGTTCATCCCCTCTGTTGATGTCACCCTTTTATCAGGGCGACAGTACTTTCAGGAACGTAACCGGACCAGCCCCCGACGCGTTCCGGTGCTGTCGCCTTTCCCTTTAAACCGCCCACAGGTGCCTTTTACTGCTTGACGGGCAGCTCGATATGCGGTTTATTTATTAGAACAGATGTTCTAAAACAGGGAAGGGCGATGACTATGAAGATGCAGACCAGGGTTATTTCGGCGGGAGATTCGGGGAGTGCGGTTGCTGGTGCCGAGCCAGAGATGACTTCTCCATGCCCTCGGTGTTCGAATGAAATTCCGGTTCGTCTGGAAAAGGCAGATCCACTTGCGAACACCTGTTATCGGTGCCGATCGTGCGGCCATATTTTCAGCCCGCGTGATCGATTGGGCGATTAGTGTACGGTGATCGAGCGAAAACTGGCAGAAACAAATCAGCGTCCAAGAAAACCACGAATTCACGACCGGTCTCACAGTCGATACGGTCAGCCTGGGCGGAAGACCCGGTCCGGTTCGTCTCTGAAAAATTAGGTGCCAATCCGTGGTCGAAGCAAATCGAGATCCTGGAGGCTGTGCAGGGCAATTCCCGAGTTGCTGTCCGATCGTGCAACGGTTCGGGCAAGACCTATATAGCGGCTCATGTCGTGTTGTGGTGGCTGATGTGTCATTCCGACGCGATGGTGATTACCACTGCTCCGACCGAACACCAGGTGCGCGACATTCTATGGCGGGAGATTCGCAGGGCGTATCACGGGAATTCGGAACTGATTGGCGGGAAGATGCTGCGGACATCGCTGGAACCGGGCGACAAGCACTTCGCACTTGGTCTTTCGACCGATACGCCTGAGCG
>CAYLWG010000152.1:0-7263 GCA_964387235.1 uncultured Dehalococcoidales bacterium | reverse complement strand
CCGCTGCCAACTCCGACGCCAACTCCGCCACCGCCAGCCACCAACACACCCACTCCGACTCTAACGCCAACCGCAACGACATTGCCGACTGAAACTCCAACCGCTGTACCAACAGAAACGCCAACAGCGACACCGGTGCCAACTGCCACGGAAACACCCACACCCACTCCTACAGTAGGTGCTGGCACCGCGACGCCGACCGCTATTCCTCCGACCCAAACTCCAACTCCGACACCTGTTCCCACCAGTACATCGACGCCCACTGCAACACCTGTGCCGACGGCGACGCTTACGCCAACTCCAACCGTCACGCCCACACCCACGCCTGTGCCAACTGTAATACCGACACCGACCAACACCCCGGTCGCCACACCACCCGCGGGCATCATCACGATCGATGGGTCGTTTGGCGAATGGTCAGGACAGGCATTCATTTCTGATCCTTTCAACGACCAGGATGATGATGAAAAATACGATCTGCACGAGTTGTACTGGGCGAATAACCTGAACGAAGAGATCAACTACCACATGATCAAACGCCACACCACAGATGGCGCTCCTTTCGATGGCGATAACGGCCAGGATGATGCGGGAAGGTTCATTCTGTTCATCGACGGCAACGACAACGGCGTGTTCACAGATTCGAACGACCGGTATGTCGAGATACGACACGAACCAGAAAACGGTGGCCGGGTAAAAGTTAAAGTCCGCATGGCAGATAACAACAGCGTCATAAGCGACAGCGGCTGGAACGACTGGGGCGAAACCGAAGGAGAGGGCGGTTTACGCCTGGAATTCGCGCTTGATTGGGAAGATTTGGGAATCGATCTTGGTGACGTCATCCGGATGTATCTGATCTCCTATAAAAGCAAAGTCGGAGACCCGGACGAGAAAGACCGGTTGCCCGATAGTGGCGACATTCAGTGGTCGCCAGCTTCAATACTTGGCCCGGTCATGCTGGGATTAGTGACAGGGTTCGGAATACTGGTTATCTGGTGGTACAGGGGAAGACGCACTTGGAACTCTGGTTAATTGGTGTGTTGATTAGCGTTTGGCTACTGGTAGTGGCCTTTTTCAGGCTGAACCGAATATGGCTGCCGTATTACATAATCGGCTCGGTTGGGATGGCGTTCGTAATTATCTTCGTTGGCCGCGCCACCGGGTTGGAACAGGCCCTGCAAGTTGCGGTTGCAGCGGGCGTTCACTCTGTGTCTCTCGCCCTCGGTCTTCCCACCGAGATATTCCAGTCCTCACCAGGCGCAATTCTTGTGCTTGTAATTTCGCAGGACATTGGCTGGACAATGCTCCAGGTAACAGTCGAATCGTCGGGCCTGCTCGAATCCGGCGTTATTGCCGGCATGCTGATGTTCTATCCCGGGTGGAGTATCCGAAAGCGCATCTGGTTCACCATCGCCGCAATCGCGCTGACTTACATGGCAAATATCATCAGGCTGATGGTCATCGTATCCACGCTGCACTACATGGGTAAATCATCGCTTCTCATTTCGCATACCATAATCGGTAGAGCAGTATTCTTCGCGATGGTGGTCGCTATCTACTGGTTCCTGATGACAAGGCCTACGTTGCGAACCGTCAAGCGCAAGATCGATGATGAGTTGTTGGCATCATGACAGATGAGCTAATTGGATTCGTTCTTTTCTGGGGAGTATGGCTATTCGTTCCGATGCTGATCGACGGAACGACCGCGTTGGCCTACTTTGTAGGCGGGTACCGTTCCCGCCCAAGCACCCGAACTGATGACAGGAACAAGCCGCTCGAACGTTACCCGCTTGTATCGATACTGATACCCGCCTACAACGCCTCGAAGGTTTTGCCCCACTGCCTCGAATCCCTCCGCAGGCAAACATACCCTCACCGCGAGATCGAAGTGCTAATCATCGACAACCAGTCGAATGATGACACCCGTGCGGTGATCGCCGGGCAACAGGCGATTAGATTCGCCGGCAAGCTCAACTGGATTTCGTTGCCATATAAAGGCAAACCGGGGGCACTGAACGCCGGTATCCATCGCGTACACGGCGAGATCATCGTCAACATCGATGCAGACACCGTGCTCGACCCGGAAGCTATTCTCGAAATGGTCCGAGCATTTGAATTAGACCCGCTGGTAGCCGGGGCCACAGGTTCCATCGAAGTTTTACCGGCAGACATAGACCCGCGTACCGGGGAACACGTAGATGTTCACCCGTTCAAGTTCGTGATGGCCGAAGCTGAGTTTCTCGAGTATTACGCCGGTTTTCGAATTGGCAGGCAGTACCAGAGCCAGACTAAGAGCCTGTTCACACTTGCCGGGGCATTCTCGGCATTCAGGCGTGATATTTTGCTGAAAACGTTTATGTACGACGAAAGAACTGTTTCAGAAGACACCGACCTGACATTCTTCATCGCCCGTCAATTTCCAGAACGACGGGTGATCGCAGTCGCCCCCGCCGTTGCATTTGTACACCCAACAGAATCACTGAAGGCCCTCTACGCCCAGCGGCTCAGGTGGCAGCGGGGCCAGCTCGAAGTTGCTTCGCTATACCCGGATTTCGAACGTCACCCGTTCAGGCTCAAAGGACTGGCGATATCAAAGTCCCTCCTAATCGACCACACGCTTGCATTCCCGAGGGTCGTCTGGACATTCTTGCTCCCGATGATGTACTTCGTGGGATACCCGCTGACGCTGGTCGTGAGCGCCACGATTTCAATGTATTTGATTTACATGGTCGTCGAAGGCCTGTACCAGGTAGTCTCTTACACGGTTGCCGAAGGTGCGGCCAAATCCAGGATTCGCCGACATTGGTGGATGTTCCTCTTCATGCCCGCATACCGTTGGCTGACATTCTGGTTCAGGTTCGGTGGTTTCCTTGCGGTAATGATGGAAGCCAAGGAATGGAGGGCCAGCGACCCGATAACAGAAACCAGGGAGGGGTTGCAAAGGGTTTCTACACTTACACTCACCTTCCTCACCCAATCGTTCCTGCCAAGGCTGGCCGCGCTGGTCGGCGGAGTCCTTCGCTCTAAATAATCGTCCTGGTCGCTTTTACGCCCGGACAACCAGGTAAACGGTCCTGATGGCAACCACCACTCAGCTGACAACCGACATCCCAGAGAACAAGAGGCAATTCCCCGAAGTTCTCAGGTGGATCGCGCGCATCGACTGGCAGCCTTATGCCCTGATCGCGGTGTTGCAGGTAGTGACGGCGTTCACGTTTCTGGCAAATTCAACATCGGGCGTATCGTCGTGGTTCGACAAGTTCCCTCTCGACGACAGCTGGATTCACATGGTTTACGCCAGGAGTTTCGCCGAAAACGCTCAGTTCTGGTACAACCCTGGAATTCCAGAATCGGGAATAACCAGCCCGCTCTGGGCGATAACGGTCGGGTCGGCCTGGTTCGTGCTGGGATCTTTTGGTATTGGAATCGTCGCCACGGCCAAAATGCTTGGAATCGGCCTGGCGATTCTTGTGGGGTGGCTCACGATGCGAATCGTGTGGCAACTTTCTCGCCAGCGCAAACTGGGCGTGTTCGCGGGAGCCCTCGTGGCGGTAGAGCCGAGCTTTGCCTTCGCCGCAGTCTCTGGAATGGAAGTACAGCTATTCAGCCTGTTGGCGTTGGGTGCCGTGTGGATGTTCCTCCAGGGCCGCATGAGAACAACTGGCCTGTTGTTCGGGCTCATGATTCTGGCCCGCCCCGAAGGCTACATCATATTCGGGGTTGGTCTCGCCACCGTTATCGCCCGGCGTCTCTGGCAACGTGACCGACTCGAACTGATTAATAGTGAAGATGTAAAAGAACTGGTCGCCCTTGTCGGGCCGACACTTCTGCTGGGAGGTGCCTGGGCCGTTTACAACTACACGATTAACGGAACTCCCTGGCCCAACACGTACCTCGCTAAGAGCCAGGATATGGGGCTGATACCCCTCGACAACATAATGAATGTCCTCCAGGGCTACTATCTCCACCTCTCGTTCTTCTCGGGAGTGGCGTTCCCGGTGACAGTACTCGCCGTAGTGGTGGGTGGCGTCTGGATACTCCGCACCTATTCGTTTGCGGGCGCACCACTGATAATGCTGCCGGTGGGGATGACCTACGCGATTGGTTCATCGTTCCCGCTAACCTCCGAAGCCTGGAACTTCTTCACACGTCGCTACCTCGACGCAGTGATTCCGTTGCTCATCATCCTGATGGTGATCGGGTTCATGCGGATCTGGCGAAAATTTCACCACTGGCGTGAAACTCGTACGCCAATCGACCCGCGTGAAGCACATATATTCAACTTCGGGCTGAACATCGTCTTCGTCGCCGCCGTAATTCTGCCGTTCATCGCCCTCCCCAGTGACTGGCAGAGACTTTCCGAGGACTATTCGTGGAACTCGAAGAACATCGACGACGTTGATGTTGGGATGGCCCGGTGGATCGACGAAAATTTGCCGCCAGATGCACGCATTGGCGTGGGCGATGCCGGAGCGATGCGGTTCTTTGGAAATCGCTTCACTTACGACCTCGTAGGCCTGAACACATCGGCAGCTATCGGGCGGCCCTACCTGAGTTTTGCTGAAGATAATAAGATCGAATATCTGTTCGTTTTTCGCGATATTTACGTTGAAAGCTGGCTTTTCGGGGAGCTTATACACACCATACAGGTCGATCGAAACACGATTCTTGGAGGGGGTCAAATGCGCGCATACATCGCCGATTATGAGACCATCCCCGTGTTTATCGATTCGATTAACCCGCTCGACGAGGATCTACTCAAGCGCGATGTTGCCGTGATCGATATCGTTGACGCCGGAAACGGTGCTGCTATTGCCGCTTATTCCGAATCGGCGCATGCCTACAAGCTTGAAGGGGCAGGCGCAGTGGTAGAACGTTCGTTCCGGACAGTGCAGTCGGGGATCATCAAAGACGAAGCCACAACTTTCTCCATATCCGAACAGTTCACCGTGAAGTCTTTGCCCGGAGAGTTGCTGATAGTGGCGAAACGCTACGACGCCGCCCTGCTCGGAACACTGAGAGTATTCGCCAACGGTGCAGAGGTTGGCGAATGGAGCCTGTCCGATAAGGATTTTTTCTTCGGGGTCGATACATTCGACATTCCCGCATCGTTCATTACCGGTGATTCGACAGTGCTTCGCTTCGATGTCGTACCTCTGCCGGGGCGCCTGACCAGTAACAGCTTTATGTGGTGGATCATGGTCGAAGGCCAAGTCGCAAGAAGCTCTGGCATCGCTACGATTGACCTTGATGGCAGTATAAATAACTCCACCCCAACACAGTAATCAGCCAGCAATTCAGGAAGTTAGTCGCCATAACAAGCGAAACAGTCGCAACAGAAAAAACCACTCGGCGGGCAGTATGCCCTCAGTGTGAATCGGTGTTCAAGTCCAGCCAGGGGCTGGCAGGGCACATGAGGTTCAGGCACGGAAACGCCGATTGGTCTGATGCTGTCGATCGGGCAAGGGCACAGCGTATGGACACCCTCACCTCCTTCTCGGGAATGCCAGGACTACCCCAGCCAACTCAGTTGCTAATCGCCAGGTTGCACCGTAAGTACACCACCGGGAAGAAAACCGACCCGCCCACAGATTGCATATTGTGCGGAGCGGTCTGCAAGACCCCGCAGGGACTTTCCGGGCACATGCGCTACAGGCACGGGTTCGGGGCACAGAAGAACGACCCGCGGGCAACCGCTGAACTGGTGAAGTACGTACAGGCACACGATATGCCCGATGTAGCCCGCGAAGCGATCTGGGAAAAGATTCTGAGGCTGGAAGGTTTCCGCTGGTAGCAGGCGTGACAAAAGTTTCCTGTGCCCGGTAGCGCCTCTGTTACGTGTACGTGCAGATATTTCAACCCGATTCACATCATCGGTCAACAAATATCGAGATAACTTCTAAGCGGCGCTGAGTAACCTATCGTCCGAAAGAACGGCCCAGACCACCGATGCAGCGTAAACGCCGCGCATCGCAGAAGGCCCGGTTGTGGGCCACTGGCCCAGAGCCTTTTTGAACTGACTTTGGGGAACCCTCGCCCCACTTTCACGAACCGTCAGATAACCAGCTTCAACCTCGTAAGTGAAGCCCTGCCCGCGCTTGGTAGAAATCACTGTGCCAGTGTTCTGCTTTATCCGCTCCCAGAGCGCTTCAAACGATGAATCGTGTCTGTTAAATGCCGATCCCGTCGCCCTGCGCTCTACCGCTGGCACAGACCCGATAACGGCCCTGTCGGTTCGTGTGCTTACACCTGGTGCAGAACCCTTGCCAACCGCGGCCATTCCTGTTCTAACTGTACCCTTTAGACTCGACGCGTCGGCATTTTCGGCAAGTCGATGCTGGATGAAGCGGTCAATGCTCATCCTCTGCTTGTGAGCAGCCTTTACGAGGGCACGGTAAGAGTTCTGGGATACATCGATGATCGGCATTGTGAGACCTCGGGCAGACTATGGGAAGCACCCCATCTGATAAGTCTCATTCTGGCACTCTGAAACCCCGGTACATACATACATACATACCCATCTTCAGTGTGCAACTGTACGCACTCACGCGCCGGGTGTAGCATCGTGCAACCCCGACTATTCAGGGCTTATCGTGAGGTTTTTTTGGACGATACGCCGACAATGGCCCAAAAACGGACATCAGGAACGAATTACCAATGACAACGGCGCGCGAAGGCGAACGAGTCGCCTATTTCAATGGCGAAATAATACCCGAATCCAAAGTTCTGGTGCCTTTCAGGGACCGTGGTTTCAAATATGGCGATGCCGTGTTCGATATGACACGCACGTTCGGGCACAAAATTTTCAAGATCGAAACACACATCAGTCGTTTCTACGATTCGCTCAAATACGTCGATATCGACCCCGGCATGAGCCAGCAAGAGATGGTCGATAAATCGATGAGCGTGCTGGAGGCCAACCTGCACCTGCTCGGCCCCGATGACGACTACTGGGTAGGCCAGCGTGTATCTCGCGGGGTCGATCTGGTTGGGGGCGATATGTGGGATACCGAAGGGGGGCCAAGCGTAATCATCGAATGCGCCCCGCTACCGCTCAAACCGCGGGCGCGCCTGTACCGAGACGGCATCGACGTGCTGGTGCCAGCGGTTCGCCGCGTTCCGCCCGAATCACTCAGCCCGCGTGCGAAATCGCACAACTACCTCAACCTGATAATGGCCGATATGGAAGTCAAGAAGCAAAACCCCGATGCGTGGGCCATTCTTCAGGACACCCGTGGCTTTCTGGCCGAAGGGATTGGTTCT
>CAYLWG010000151.1:0-7315 GCA_964387235.1 uncultured Dehalococcoidales bacterium | reverse complement strand
GGAAATAGACAAACACAATGCACGGTATGTAAACGAAAAAATCGAACTGCCACTGCTGCCGGTAATCATAGAAATGCAACGGAACGGCATGATGATCGACAAATCGGCTCTGGCCGAAATGTCGGAGCAGCTTGGCGCGGATATCGAGCTTATTCAGCAGACGGCGACTTCGATAATTGGCGGTCGAGAACTGAACCTGGCTTCGAACCGGCAGGTTGCTGACCTGCTGATCGACGAACTGGGCGCTCCCAAGACTCGTAAAACCAAGACCGGCTATTCGATGGACGCCAACGCCCTGGACAAGATTCGCGAGACCAGCGGGCTTGATGACAGGGTGTACCAGATCGCCGACGCTGTACTGAAGTTCAGAGAGCTTTCAAAGCTAAAGTCGACCTACGTCGATGCGCTTCCCGAACTGGTAAACCCGGCAACAGGAAGGGTTCACACAAGCTTCAACCAGGTTGGTTCGGCCACGGGGCGGCTGTCGAGCAACGATCCGAACGTTCAGAACATCCCCGTTCGCACGGAGTTGGGCCGGAGAGTTCGCAAGGCTTTTATTGTCGATGCAAAGAACGGCTGGCAATTTCTTGCGGCCGACTACTCGCAGATCGAACTGCGGATTCTGGCTCACATGTCGCAGGAGCCGGGACTTCTGGAAGCATTCCGCAATAACGAGGATATTCACGCTGCTACGGCACGGGCGATGTATGGCGTAGAAGAGGTTTCTGCGGATCAGCGCAGGATTGCCAAGATACTGAACTTCGGGGTGATCTATGGGCTAGGCCCGGTTGGAGTGGCCCGGCAGACGGATCTGACCCGGCAGCAGGGTCAGGAGTTTATCGACCTTTATTTTGGTAAATATCCGGGGATCAAAGATTTTATCGAGGAGGTGAAGCAGTTTGCCCGCGAGACAGGTTTCGCCGAGACGATCACTGGCCGAAGACGTTACCTGCCCGATATCACTGGCGGCCATCCGGGTTATCGAGCAGCGGCCGAGCGCGTTTCAGTGAATATGCCGATTCAGGGGACGGCGGCTGATGTGATAAAGATCGCGATGGTCAACATTTCAAACGAGATGAAGGCCCAAAGGATGCGGTCGAAGATGTCGATTCAGGTTCACGACGAGCTGATTTTCGAGATTGCACCGGGCGAGTTGATGGAGATGCAGATGATGGTGACGACGATGATGCCGGCGGCGATGGACCTGTCTGTGCCGTTGCTGGTAGAGGCAAAAACAGGTCCAACCTGGGGCGACATGGAGTGACATGGTCACGTTTATTTTAGGATGCGGCAGGTAATGCTTGCCGAACGGGTGTCCCTTTTCTCGGCAGGGCGAGCCCAGTTGATTCAGCGGTTCTTTGTCAGCGTTATTTAAGTCATTCAGGCCTCTGTGAGGGATCTCGGGTCGTTTGTGAAGAACGTGCTGCTCGCAGAACAGCCCAGATATCTCCGCTCCAGCCGAGATGACAGTAGTTACGCTCTAAATCTAAATTTAATTACACCGTGAATTTAGCTACACTCCGAACTTAAGACCACATGCCCGAACTGCCCGAAGTTGAATCGCTGCGCCGCTACCTTGTTCGAGAGGAGTTGCCCGGCAGCGTGTTCGAACGAGTAACTGTCGAAAGTAAGCCCAGTCCTGCAAAAGGCACCGGAGCGATTTCCGACCTCACACAGCTACCGGGTCGCAGGGTCGAACGGCTCGAACGGCGCGGTAAGCAGATAGCTGTGGTACTCGACGAAGGCGTGCTGGGTCTACACATGGGTATGACGGGCCGTATCGAAGTGCTTGCCGAAAACGAACCAACTCCACGTTTCACGCGAGTCGAGTTTCTCATGAGAAACGACACCGGCCAGAGCCAGAGCCAAAGCCAAAAAAAAGTTAAAACTTTTCGAATGGTGCTGGCCGACCCACGACGATGGGGTTCAATTCGCACGTTCGCCAACCTCACAGAAATCTTCGCGGGCCTGGGACCCGACGCACTCGACCCCGCCTTTACCGCAGAACAGTTCGCTGAAGCGGTAAGTCGCCGAAAAGCACGGATAAAGCCACTGTTGCTCGATCAGTCGCTCATAGCAGGAGTCGGAAACATCTACGCCGATGAAGCCCTTCACAGAGTCGGAATCGCGCCGGGCCGGCGCGCAAACAGTATTCCGAGTCAGAACCTCCACGCCCTTTTCGGAGCGATACGCGAATCACTTGAGCACGCCTTGAGTTTCATCATTAGCCACCCGGACGACCGCGGAAGGCCATTCATTGTCGATGCACACGACGACCGAATGCGTCTACGAAGGAAACTGGGAACGTTCTGCCCAAAATGCGAAATTCCGCTCAATACAAAGAGTTATGGCGGTCGCACCGCCTACTACTGCCCGAACTGCCAGCACTAAGAAACTATCCCAAAACTCGCTTACGGCTGTTGTTTTGGCCCATGTGGTGACTTCTGTCCGTCGGGCGGCAAACCCGCCATCATCCCGGCGATTAACGTAAAAATTACGATTAGACTTATTCCCCGTGTGTTTGCCTGATTGCGCCCGGTTTCGGATAGCGACTCAGCGGAGGGGTGGCAGAGCGGTTGAATGCGCTTGTCTTGAAAACAAGTATGTCCGTAAGGGCATCGCAGGTTCGAATCCTGTCCCCTCCGCCAAATGTTCCCGCCTTGCGCAGTGGAGAAAAATGGCCACAAGCAGCACCCGACACCTGATGGTCCCTGCAAAAAAATCGTTCTTGAACGTGTGGGCGTTGAGGCTAAAGAGCCCGTTTCTTACCGAATTCCTGGAATCGAGATGTGCTAAACCTGACGCACATTCGACTTTCGGATAAAAACCGTTCGGGCCCGACTATCGGAAATCGCGCAGCGACATGTGTCGCCCTCTAATATTTGGGCTTGCTGCTGTCATGTCGGGGTAGCAATACCTGCACCTTGGTGCCGACACCGCGCTTGCTGCTGACAGAAATTGTGCCGCCGTGTAGTTCTGCGATGCTCTTAGAAATAACCAGACCCAGACCTGATCCGGGTTCCGACTGGGTTAATTCGTCGTCCGACCTGAAAAACGGCGTGAAAAGGCTTTTCAGAGTTTTCTCGTCCATACCGATTCCAGTATCTTCGACCGTTATCAAAAGCGAGCTTCCCTCGAAAGAAAGACTCAATGTGATCTCGGCCCCGCGATCAGAATACTTCGAAGCATTGTTAAGCAGGTTCGATATTAACTGGGCGATCCTGTCCTGGTCTGCGTCGATCAGTGCCTCTCCATCCGGGTAGTGCACATCCAGCGTCTGGTTTTTAGCCTGGATGACCGGGGCGAAGTCGATCCGTAATTCCTCGATAAGGTCTTTTACTTCGAACGTACGCTTGATGAGCTTGAACTCGCCGATATCAAGCTTGGACACATCCAGCAGGTCGTTGATTAGAACATCAAGTCGCCGCGCACTCCGTTGCATGACCTGCACCTGAATAAGCTGACGTTCAGTCAGGTTGGCATCACGGTTTTTCACAAGGATGTCGGCGAACGCCATCAGGCTCGTCAGAGGTGTCTTTAATTCATGCGAAACGGTAGACAGGAAAGCGCTCCTCTGTTCGTTCAGGCGTTCAAGTTCTCGGTTCCTTGCCTCGCTTTCAACCTTTTCTTTTTCCGCCCGTAGCGCCTTTTCGTGCGAGCGAGCGTTTGATATTGCGCCGGAAACCTGGTCGGCCAGCTGGTCGGCCAGATTCAGGTGTTCGGTCGTGAACACGCCTTCTCGCTCACTCCCGAGGTACAGACAACTGAAAACAGCGTTCCGTGATGTAAGCGGTACACAAATAACCTCTTTTAGTGCCTCATCCGCATTTGCAGGTATGCGCGAAGTGTGGTCCACAACGGGTCTGCCGGAATCTGCCGGCACCAGAATCGCATGTCCGACCGCAGCTGCATCTGCAGCGATGGTCCCTGTAGCGGTTATCCCTGCATCTTGGGCGATGAACGGTAGATCGTATCCGTGCCAGTAACGGAGCGTCACGGTGTTCCCGTCAGGGTCGTAATCTGCGTAACTGAAAGAATCGAACGGGATTAGCTTTTTAGCCAGTACAGCGAATCTATCGAAGAACGCGCTTGCATCCAACGACGATGATACCGCCTGTCCGATCTCGGCGAGTATGCGCCTCCGCTTGGCCTCGCGACCAAGGCTGGCGGCCATTTCGGAATTGACGATAGCCCCGGCGACCTGCGCTGAAATTTCTTCGAGCAATTTGATTTCCCGCGCATCGTAAGCTTTTGCTTCCGTTGTTGCGATCACCAATCCGCCGACAAACTTATCCTGATACCTGAGAGCGGTGGCGGCCATTGACTTCAGTCCGGCGTGACGCATCTCTCGGATCACCGAGTAACGAGCCGACATCTCGGCCACGTTGTGATCGCTGATGTTGATAGTTGATTGACCGGCAGCCAATAATTCCATTGGGCTTCCGATAACTGGAGTGTATTTTACTGAGGGCCGATCGAATTCACGGCTGCTCCAGCCAAACGATTCTTCGTAACTGGTTCCATCCTCATTCACGAGCCGGATATAAATCTGATCAGCGGGCAGGAATTCACGTACAGCTTCTGCGAACTGTCCGAAAACGTCATGCAAATTCTGAGTAGAGGTAATGATGCGAGAGACCGAGGCCAGCACGTCTCGAATTTTCGATTCTCGACGAATCTCCGACATAAGACGCACACTTGTAATCTGGCCCGCAAGCTGATCGGCGATATTTTTAGCCAGTTGCAAGTGCCGCGTGGGGTCGGATTCCTCGGCGGGGTATCCGATATGCAGCACTCCCACGATATCGCCGCCATGGACTACTGGAACAGCGATCGATTTAGTTTCCCGATTGAGTATTCCGCTGAAATCCGTGGCCGGGAATCTATTGTGTAATTCATCTAACGGAAGCGTGTTATCTACCATCACTGCCTGCCGAGTGGCAACCACTTCGCCAGTTACGGTACCTTCAAGCTTCGTCTCCTTTGGCAGTGGACGACGTTCCCCGGACTTGTACCATTCATATTCCGTCGAAAATGAATCCTGGCTTTTATCGACGGTATGGACCTGTATGAAATCGGCCGGCATCAACTCCATGATCTGCCTGGCGCAGTCCTCCCATACCGCCCGGTCTTCTGATAGCCAGCCAATGGCACGACCGATTCTGGCAAGCGAACTGGACTCGACCGCACGTTTTTCGACCTCTTGCCTCAGCATGTCGTTAGCGATAGCTCCGACGATCTGTGCAGCGACATTCACTGTGTTGGCGGCATCGGTCTCACCATAGGCGTTTTCGTCTCTGGAACGAAGGTTTAGCATACCCAGCGGTTCATCATTCCAGATAAGTGGAACCGCTAGAAGTGATTTCAGGCCTGCCTCGAAACGGGGCAGGTTTGCAGGATACTTCTGGTCCATGCTGGCAATCTCTTCCGCGCTGAACCATCGTGGCCTGGAACCCTCTAAAAGTTCACCGGTTAGCGAATCGTCGAGAGGATAGGTGGCTCCACTCTCCCCGCCCTTCATCCGCAGCCCGGACACGTACCTGTCGGTGACCAGATTGCGGCTCCGGTCAATGGTTGATACGACAATTCGGTCAAATGGGACGAGTTCGCGAATTCGACCGGCGATCAGGTCATAAACCTTCTCAATATCAGGTGTCGAGGTGATAATTCTCGATATATCTGCCAGCACCGTCCTCTCATGGGTCTCTTTGCGAACCTGGGCATAAAGTCGGGCGTTTTCAAAGGCTGGCGAAACGAGGGACGCGACCCTTTCGAACAACGTCAGGTCATCGGCGTCGTAAGCATCCGCATTGGCACTTCGCAGGTTCAAGTACCCGGTCGGATTTTCAGGATCGCCCAGTGAGACTCGCAACCAGGATTGAAGGCCGGCCTCGGCATGATGGTTACCGACGAGCGAGCCAGTCTCAGGAGCTCCTACCAGTATGTTATGCGGCAAGGAACCCTGCACGGAATTAATTTTTTCCGGTACTGGAACGCGGGTTCCAACGCCTTCCTCAGATACCGAACGACCGCTTACGAAAACCCGCTCCATCAGTTCAGTGCCCGGTACTCTGGACGTTACTACCAGGCGGTCGAATTCGAACAAGATAGGAAGTGAACTTTCCAGTAATTCGTAAACATTTTCTATCTTGTGCTCTTTAGCTACAAGGGCTCCCAGTTCATCAAGAAGTAAGTATTCTTTTGAACGCCGCTCCTGTTCGCTTACGTCCTGAATGGTGCTAACTACAATATGTTCGTCCGAGTCTGAAAGTGGGCTCAGGCTAATCGCAACCGGAACGATAATGCCGTCTTTTCGACGGAGCCCCAGATCTCGCCTGGCACCCATCTCCCTTGGAGCGGGCGCGTTCAGGTATTTTTTCAGGTCTCTACGATGTGTTGGTCGCCGCGATTGTGGTACGAGGATTTCGATCCTCTTCCCGATGAGTTCGTCGCTTGAATAACCGGATAACTCTTCGGCTTTAGAGTTCGCGAACCTGATCACACCTTTTCCATTGACCGCGACTACCGCATCCGGCATCGCCTGAAGCGCTGCTGCCGTGGTCTCGTCGGGGAATGATGATGGTGACATTATCGCGAAATCGGAATTTTTTCAACGTAACACTGGTTGGTATCGACTAAGGACGCTATCAGAGGTGGCGACGCCGGGCCAATGCTTATCGATCATTGGCTAAAAATGCTTATTAGCATAAATATCTGCGCACTGATTTTGACCGTCAAGGGTGAATTCTCCTTACGTGTTGCAGTGATCGCATATCGCGAGTAACTGCATTACGTTGGTTCCCATCGTCTCCAGGCTGTTTCGGAACCGGGTGATGCGTTCACCCTGGTGCCAGCTGTATCAGCGGGAATCAGTCGTGGAAGCCAGTATGCGAGTCACCGGAGTATTGAGCAGACATCGAAAAATTCCGAAAGTGCCATGGTTATTTCGGTAACAAAGCGCTGATTACACAGGGATATGTGTGACGAAGAATGGGCCGGATATTTACAATACGCCGTAACACGAATCTAATTCCTGTTAATGACTTCGCATAATATGGGCCTCCGAATTTTTACCGCGTAATACACCAAATGTTGATGCTCGAAACGTCATCGGTCGTTGCAACGGCCACTTTCATCGGTGCAGCTGTAGCACTGGTAACTATTGCCTTCATGTGGAATCGCAGGCAGGCTCCGGGCGCAGCGGCGGTCGCCTGGTTGATGATCGCGGCTGCTCTCTGGTCCGGTGCATACGGATTCGAGATCCTTATTGACGGTCTCGACGATAAATTGCTCCTTGTGCCTGTCCAGTATTTGG
>CAYLWG010000150.1:0-7325 GCA_964387235.1 uncultured Dehalococcoidales bacterium | reverse complement strand
TCGGTTTTTCGCAGCTCGCCATGCGACAGGCAACCGATGACATGTTGAAGCGAGACCTTGAATCGATTGCCGATGAAGCCGAGCGTGCAGGCCGGATCGTAGACAACCTGCTCACTTTTGCACGGGCCTCCGACACCAGCGCCGCATCGCAAATACTGAACACTACTGTTTCACTGCAAAAAATCCTCGACCTGCGCGACTACGAATGTCGTGTGAACAACGTCGAAGTCGTAACTTATTTCGATTCTGAAACACCGCCGACACTCGCCGATTCTCATCGTATGGAACAGGTTTTTATGAACCTGATCGGCAACAGCATCCATGCAATCGGTGAAAAAGCCGGCCATGGAACAATCACCGTTGGCGTAGTCCACGACAAGAGCCGGATCAGGGTAAGCATCACAGACGATGGCCCCGGTATTTCACAGGCCAACCAGCGGAAAGTCTTCGACCCGTTCTTCACAACAAAGCCTGTGGGCAAAGGGACGGGCCTTGGTCTTTCGATCTGCAAAGGCATTGTTGAAGACCACGGCGGTTCTATCAGGGTTGAAAGCGCACCTGGCCGCGGGACCACTTTTGTAGTAGAGATCCCCATTGTCGATGTTCCAGAAAAGACCAAGACGCTCTCACCGACCAAACCCGTGCAGCCCAACAGCTACACCAGGCTGAAAGTACTCGCGGTCGACGACGAACGCTCTGTCACCATGCTGCTGAACCGCGCGCTTACCGCGCAGGGTCACGATGTCGATGTCGCCAACGACGGTGCTGAAGCGCTCAGGATGATATTCCTCAACGAATACGACGCCATTCTGCTCGATGTCCGGATGCCGGGTCTGGGCGGAAGTGAAGTATTCCGCAGCATCGAGGTTCTGAGGCCCGATCTGGCAGGCAGGGTGTTGTTTATCACCGGGGACACAGTATCGCCTGACACGCGGTATTTCTTGGAGCAGACACGATTGGAAGTTCTGCATAAACCCTTCAGCCTAGAGGAGCTCAGGCAGCACATGGACAGGTTTGCCGTTCTAAAAGAACAGCGCCCTACGGAGTCTGATCTATCTGGGAGGCCGAATATGCACGCTGGTTTAACCCAGATGAAATCGGCAAGAAAAGCCAGTTAACTGCTGGCAGCGCGCCAGCGGTATCGTGATCTCATTTACAACCACAGCAGAACAGATACAAGTCATGTACCAACACGACTATTCAACATTTGAGACAGACCAAGAGTCGTCGCAGCCTGTCAAAGTATTCTTAATCGAAGACCATCAGGTCGTTCGTGAAGGAACCCGGCGTCTGTTAGAACTGGATGGTCAGGCGACAATCGTCGGCGAGGCCGCTACCGGCGAAGACGCCATCAACGACCCTGCGCTGGGCCTTGCAGATGTTGTTATGTGTGATGTCATGCTGCCGGGAATCGACGGCATTGAAACCACCCGCGGCGTGCTGGAGAAGTATCCGCACATCCGCGTGGTGATGCTCAGTTCGTTTGGCGATTCCCATCTCGGCCCGGCTCTGGAAGCCGGTGCTGTCGGTTATCTGCTCAAGCGGGCTTCCCAGGAAGAACTGGTCCGAGCCGTCAGAGACGCATCCCGGGGTGGCTCTCCACTCTCTCCAGCGCTCAATGCACTGCTTGTAGACAGATACCGCCAGATTCAGAATCACACATCTGATAGCCAGAACCTGACCGAACGTCAGTCGAAGGTTCTGCGGATGGTTGCGGGCGGCGAAACTACGAAAGCAATCGCTGAAAACCTGTACCTCAGCCCTGCCACCGTAAAACGGGAACTCAGACACGTTTTTGATGTGATGGGTGTAAGCAACCGTGCCCACGCGGTGTCCGAAGCCCAGCGCCGAGGCCTGATCTAGCCTTAGCTATAAGCCCCCGCGGCCTGTTAAAAACTAACCTCGGTCGGCGATGTAGCTATGCGGGATTCACTCCCGAACCTGCTGGCATCACACTTCACTTCGGTTTATTCTCGATCGGCGCGCGCTCGGGCGGGCATCACAGGTTTCAGAAGATGCAGCAGGCACCATGCAGGCCCCCAGCCAACGCACTTGCGGTTTTTACCCAGTGGTTCGTTCCCAGTTGATTACGAAATACGTTTGATACCCGCGGCTCACCGGAGTGACCCCGACGTAACAACCTCTATCGGCGGCCCACATTAGCGTTGATTCCAGCAGAAGACCAATTAGGGTTTCTACGGCAAGGAATCAACTACATATGAATCTGGAACAGTTCGACATCGCTGATAGTCATCCAGTGCCCACGATCAACGTTCTGGTGTGCGACAACGAATCTCTCTTCCGGGAGATTCTTGTTGCGGCACTCGATAAAGACCCCCTGATTAACGTAGTGGCTGCTGCTGCTTCGGGAACAGAGGCGATCACGCTGGTAAAAGATACGGCTCCTGATGTAGTCCTTATGGACATCGAACTCGGTGAAGGCCCCAACGGCATTCTGGTTGCTGCTGAAATCAAGAGGGACTTCCCCGAAATCGGTATCGTCGTACTTTCTGCGCACCGCGACAAGGAATTCCTTGCGGGGTTC
The DNA here is from genome assembly GCA_964387235.1 of uncultured Dehalococcoidales bacterium. Lineage (GTDB taxonomy): Bacteria > Chloroflexota > Dehalococcoidia > Lucifugimonadales > Lucifugimonadaceae > Lucifugimonas. Next base: position 4,780 of record CAYLWG010000150.1, on the reverse strand, counting down.
CTTGATGAGGGAACAACAGGATGGTCGTTCCTGCTGAAGCAGAGCGTGGCCGATATTCACTCTCTCGTGCGGGCCATAGAATCGGCAGCCGCAGGCCAGGTAACGATGGACCCAGCAGTGCTGAACGATCTGTTCCCACGTCACAGGTCGCTTCTGGAACGACTGACGCATAATCAGATGGAAGCACTGATGTTCATAGCTTCCGGATATGCCAATTCAGCGATCGCGACCGAACTGCTAATTGATGCAGACCTTGTTGACCCGCTACTTAAGACGATTTATTCCGACCTTCACATCGATGGAAGTGAAGAGGTTGACCAGCGAGTACAGGCGACTCTCGTCTACCTGCAGGAAACCGCCCAAGTATCTTCGTAGAGTTTTGCGTTAGCTCCGGGCGTAGGACTTGGTCGCACTATGCAGCTCCGCGGGGCACGCCAGGGCCTGTAGTAGATGTGCGGAGCAGGCCGCGCATTCAGAGCTAATGCTAATAACACCCGAAGTTTTCCGCACATCTATAGTTCTTGAACAAACACAAATAAAGTGATCTGCCGAAATGCGACCAAGTTCTACGCCCGGAGCTAAACGATGCCCCGCGGAGCTCGCGCCGATGCCCAAGTTCTAGGCCCGGCATCTAACGCCCCGCGGAGCTGCACAGTGCGACCAAGTCCTACGCCCGGAGCTAAACGCGATCTGCCGAAACGCGACCAAGTCGTCCGACGACGCCCGGAGCAACGCCAACGCATTTTCTTCACATTTCCTGAACAGGAACCACACATTCATTCTCTAAATTTGGTTGCAGGCAATCAATTCCCTCCGGTTCACCGGTAAAAGGATTAGAAAATGAAACGCAAAATTATGCTCGGTGTAAGCGCAGGACTTATCGGCGCACTCGCCATCGCAGGAGCCGCATTCGCACAAGAAGGCCCGAGCGACGGCAACCCGGGCGATTCCGTCCGAGACCGTGTCGCAGAGATTCTTGGAATCGACCGAGAAACACTCGATGAAGCCACTAAGACGGCCCGAGACGAATTCAGGGACGCCAAACAGGATGAGAAACTCGCCGCACTTGTCGAAGAAGGCGTGATAACCCCGGCCCAGGCCGACGAGATCGACGAATGGAAAGACGCCCGCCCAGAAGCGTTGGACGGACTACGGCTGATCGGTAAGGGCCACGGCCGCGGTTCAATGCCGCCGGTCGACGGAAACGCCATCGACGCCCGGCTTACCGCACTTGTTGAGCAGGAAGTCATAACTCAGGCCGAGGCCGACGAGATTCTCGCCTGGCACGAAGCAAAACCTGACTACCTCGACGACCTCCGCACTCAGTTGCGTGGCGAGCGGGACGGACAGCGTGGCGAACGGCATGGACGACGTGGCCCCGGGAACCACCCCGGACAGCGTGGTAACGGTGGGCCTCACGGATCTGGTCAGTTCGGTCCGTCAGATTCCCAGACTCCCCCGAGTTCTGAGACTGGTACAACGTTCGTCTTCCCAGACGGCTCGGAAGTCAACTTCTAAGCAACCTTCACTTTGGCACTTTGGCACTTTGGCACTTTGGCACTTTGGCTGGCTGGCATGCCGGCCGACCTCCCGCATGAAACGCCCTCAACCGCATTTTGGGGGCGTTTCTCGCGTTGGGCTCAAAAAATCTTCTACTCATCCACCATCAGCACCCGCAACGCCTCCGGGTTTCTGCCAAAATGTTGGCCTACCCGGTAACGTCAGTTCACTCGCGGTTTAGCTCGGCCCGCCACAATAGTCCCGAAAAATTCTCAAAAGCCCACAGATAAACCACCCCATAGGAATTGCGGAAAATGGATCAACAAACGGCCAATAAAACGCAGCGTCTCCAACAGTGGTTCGATGAGCACCCGAAATGGGATCACGCCTCATACGGCGAGTTCATGCACGTCGGTGCCAACCAGACTATTTTTAAAATAGCGCTGCGAGAACAGGAAATCGGTTCGGAAACCACGGTGCTGGACACCGCCTGCGCTGTAGGAGGGAACGCCCGGTGGATGGCTTCGCTATACGGCTGTCACGTGTACGGCAACGATATCGACGAAGAAGCGCTGACCGTTGCGCGTGATCTTGCCGAGATCGAGAACATTTCTGACCTCTGCACCTTCGTCAAGGCCCCGGTTGACAACCTCCCGTTCGAAAGCGACATGTTCGACATGGTCATCACCACCGACCTGTTCGACCCTGCTGAAGTAAAACGCGTTCTCAAGTCCGGCGGCAAGTTTATCTCGATCACACTCGTGAAAGACCCCAAATTGACCCCAACGCAGCTCTCTTCAACATGGGGGCTTGAACTGGAATCCTCACTGGATGTCACCGACCTTGCATTCGCCTTCAACAGGGCCAAAGAAGCTGAAGCAAGGCTCCTTCACGATTCGGACATGATCGCGGCGAAGGAACTTATTTCGATAATGAACGAAAGCATCGCCCCCTACACCCGCGGCGGTCGCCACTACATCATGCGACTCAAAAAACCGTAAGCGAATCGCTTGACTCGGCATAACTCGGAAGGTTTATTAACGATTTGAAGATCGAAGCGATCGACCTCTTTTATGTAGCGTTGCCGAAAATCACCCGGACAGCCGACGGCACGCAGGATTCACTCGTAGTCCGCATTCGCACCGACAACGGTCTGGTCGGCTGGGGTGAATGCGATGCCTCGCCCCTGGTTTCGCTGGCCGCCTACGTGATGCCGATGTCCCACTCGAACATCATCAACATCTCTGAAGCACTTATCGGCGAGACCTTGAACACGCCGGAAGATGTTGCAAGGCTTCGCGGCAAAGCTGGCGAGTACGGTCTCGACGTTCAACAACTCGACCATGCCGTCGCCGGTTCCGACATCGCCATGTGGGACGTGCTAGGCAAGCATCTCGGCGAACCTGTGTGGAAACTGCTCGGATATTCCGAATCTTTTAGAAAACTCCCGTACGCCAGTGTTTTGTTCGGCGACGACCCCACAGAAACCTGCGCCATCGCCGAATCGATCATTGCACGCGATTTCAGGGCGGCAAAGTTCGGCTGGGGCCCAATGGGCCGCGGCTCGCTCGAAGACGACGTGGCGCTCGTTCAGGCCGCCCGTGACGGACTGGGACCAAAAGAAAACGCGAAGTTGATGGTCGATGCCGGGGTGATCTGGGGCGACGATGTTGACGCGGCTTATGAACGTGCCGTGCGATTCGCGGAACTTGGAGTCGTCTGGCTCGAAGAGCCGCTCCGGACCGATGAGGTCGGTGCGTACCGGGAGTTAAGCGACCGTGTTCGGGCAAACGGCATAGAGATCGGGATCGCGGGAGGCGAGGGTGCCGATTTCTACCGCGCTGCCGACGACATGATGACGAACGCCGGTCTTGACTTCGTGCAAATAGATGTCGGGCGTATCGGCGGGATTACGGAAGCAAAACGTGTGGCCGACCGCGCCCATGAACTCGGCATTCAGTACGTGAATCATACGTTTAAGAGCCACCTATCAGTTGCCGCGTCGATTCACGTATTCGCCGGCCATGAAGAGTTCGACCTGATCGAGTATCCGGCTGGCGACTCACCGCTGGTGTTGGGCCTGACCGAACCGACCGGCGTTTTCAGAGATTCTGACGGCTACGTGAAGGCATCGGATGCGCCCGGTCTAGGCGTAGAGGCGAACCTCGATGCCATCCGCAAGTACCAGCGCAAAGTACGAATAGAGATCGACGGCAAAACGCTGTTCGAATCGCAAGGGCCGTGACATGAGAGGTGAGAGGCCCATTGTCGCACTGAATTTGCCCGTACTGAGCGCAGTCGAATGACGTTCAGCGACACGCCCATTATCGCACTGAACTCGCCCGCCCTGAGCCCTGACTAATGGGATTCAGCATCTCTCTGGTGAGCGGCAACGTTTCATGCTGGCAACGATGCGAACTTCGAGAAGTACCTCGGTCCACACCGCATCCGAGGGAGATCCTGAATCAAGTTCAGGATGACTATATGCGCTCTCAATCATGTTGCTAAAGCGCCCGTTGTCGCACTGAATTTGCCTGTACCGAGCGAGTTCAGTGACACGCCCAGGATGACAATATCCCATTCGACTCTCTTCAGCGCAGGCGAGTTTAGGACGACAGTGGCCTCTCCATCCTCCTCGGATTCGAAGATTCTAGGATGGCAGTCCCGTAATTCGCCTGCCCTCTTCCGTCCTTCCCCTGCCCTGACTTCTGACCCCTCTTCGCTGCGTACTTCCACCTGCACAATTAGCCTTTAGTTCGGTCTCAACTGACCAGATGCCCGTCACCGCCAGTTGACTACGCGGGCAACCATTCATAGAATTTCCAACGCTGGCACTCTATGTCTCCGACTGCTAACAGTCGTCTGGGCTGAGTGCCAATCATGGATACGGCCGTAATTGAACTCGATCGCGTGTGTCCGCACCGTCGACCGAACCGCAAAAAGCCGAGTCCGCACGTCACGACAAGGAGAAAATAACCAGTGGCATTGAACCTCACACCGCTCGGTGACAGGGTGATCATCGAGCCATCCGAGGATGGGGCGCAGACCTCACCGGGCGGAATCATCATTCCCGACACTGCGAAAGAAAAGCCCCAGCAGGGCGAAGTTATCGCAGCCGGACCGGGCCGAACTACCGACGAAGGCAAGGTCCTCGACATGCCAGTCAAGGTCGGCCAGAAAGTCATCTACTCGAAGTACGCCGGTACCGAGTACACAGAAAACGGCGTCGACTACCTGATCGTTCGAGAAAGCGACATCCTCGCGATCGTCGGCTAGTACA
>CAYLWG010000149.1:0-7363 GCA_964387235.1 uncultured Dehalococcoidales bacterium | reverse complement strand
TGCTCCGGGCGTCGTCGAACGACTTGGTCGCATTATGCGGCTCCGCGGGGCACGCCAGGGCATCTTAACCATCGCCCACGCCCATGATCAGCGGAGCTAGCGCGTCGTCCAAGCATGGCCTCGGTGCGCCCGGCGGGGCGTTGGGCTCCGGGCGTTCGAGGCGAACTTGGTCGCGATATGCGGCTCCGCGGGGCACGCCAGGGCATCTTAACCATCGCCCACGCCCATGCTCTGGCGTGCGACTTACGCATCGCGCGTCGCCCAAGCACGGCCTCGGTGCGCCCGGCGACTTACGCCTCGCGAGTCGTCCAAGTTCGCCTCGAACGCCCGGCGACTACCGCTTGCGCGAGTGCCCAAGTTCTACGCCCGGCACTAAAAGAGTTTAAATATGACTGAACTTTGTCACTCGGTGTCCACTGCCTGGCTCGCCTATTTCGGCGACGTAGATGTTGCCGTTCGAGTCGAACCACCCCCCGTGGGCCGCCTGAACAGCGTCAGGATTCCCGCGCCAGCGCGTAATCAATTCGCCATCGAGAGTCCAGATCGATATCCCGTTTCCACCGCCCTGCTCCACCACATAAGCCACATCGCCATCAAAGAAAATATCACCCGGCCCGACTACGTCTGTCCACTCGGTCAGGTAGTTGCCATCGACATCAAAAATCTGTATCCGGTTGTTTTCGCGGTCACAAATGTAAACCCGGTCGTTCTTATCGACTCCGACCTTGTGCAGGATCGAAAACTGACCCGGCCCGGTACCAGCCTCGCCCCATGAATGCTCAAGTTGACCATCGGCGCTGAATCGGTGCACACGACGGTTGCCATATCCGTCGGAAACAAACAGACGACCATCACTGGCAGTTGCCAACCCCGTAGGGTTGTTGAACGGTAAGCCCATCCCGCCTACCGTCGTTATCGTGATGCTCGCGTAGCCGTGCACACCCAGTTCCATCAACACCTCGCCGTTCTCGTTGTGCTTCGTTACCTGGTGGGTCTGGTGATCGGCAAGCCAGATGTTGTCGTCTTTATCGATGAATATACCGTGCGGAACTCTGAATTCACCCTTTTCGAGTCCGTGATCGCCCCACGACCCGATGAAGTGTCCATCGGCAGTCCAGCAGGTTACCGGGTGTTTTGACCGGCTGAACAACCAGACTCGGTCCTGTGAATCGACCCCGACATCGGCACACTGACCAAGCTCCCAGAACGCGGGCTTGTGACGCAACCAATCCCTATCCACTTCGTATTGAAACTTGCCTTCACCAACTGTCGTCATATGTACCCCGTCATCTGTATTTTGAGTAAAAATAATCGCTCGCCCCGCGAGTTCGCCACGCTAGCGCGCCTCACGTATCCTGTCAACGTGCGTTATTTCGTGAGTAGCTGGCCTTTCGAAAGCGCAAGGCACCACGGTGCGATTCGAATCACTGTGCCCCGCAAATTTGCACGATGCGAAGAAGCCTGCCCCGAACGACTCATATCCAACGCCGCCTCCAGAGCAAAAAAATGAAAAATCGTAAAAGCGCAGTAATGGCCGCGATAGACGATAGCTGGCGACAGTTCAGGGATTCGCTTGACCGCCTTGCCAGCGGTGACATGGAAACGCCGGGGGTTGTGGGTGAAACGTCGGTCTCTGATGTCGTTGGACATATCACGACCTGGGAGTGGGAACTTGTCAGTGCGCTCGACCGTGGCTACATCGAACCGGTGGGCGATGTCAAAAGATTCAGCGATGAAGCGGTGAATCGCAAAAGGGGAACTGAAGCCCGGCGAGTGCTTGAGGACATGGAACGTGTACACCGCTCGCTGCGGGATTCACTGGCGAAGGCGCCTACCGCTTACTTCGAGCCCGACGATCCGTTTCGGGAATTGATCGACTCCTGCACAGTGCTGCACTACCAGGAACACGGCACCGAGATTAGAGTATGGGCCGCCGCTGCTCTCTAAAACACGACTACCCGCTGACTCGCTTCCATTTGCGCAGGCTGGCAACTTCTCGTGGCGGGTCCAGACGCGACGAGTAGGCCGTATAAGAAACCTCGGCGATATAGACAGAACCCTCGGAATCGACCGCCATGCCGTGAGGCGCAATGAACTGGTCGTCGCCTTCGCCCATTAGCTCATTACCGAACCTGGTCATTTCAACCCCCTCGCGATCCATCACCACAACCTGCTGTCCCAGCCTTCGCACGCCGTCCTGCACTGGCGGCGCACCGGCCTCGGCAACGTACAGGTTGGTGTCGTCGCCTTTCCCATCGGTAATCGCCATTGGCCGGTGTGAGTGGATCTGCTTCACGAATTCGCCATCTGTTGTGAATGTCTGCAGGCGAAAGTTCTCGCGATCGCACACCGTTACCATCTCGGTGCCGTTCATGGCGATGTTGTGGGGCAGAGAGAATTGGCCTTCGAGTGACCCGGATTCGCCCCACGACTTAATGTATTTGCCATCGGAATCGTACTTATGCACTCGTGAATTGCCGTAGCCATCGGTGATGAACAGATCGCCATTAACCGGGTTTACCGCCACATGCGTGGGCCGGTTGAACGGTTCGCCTTGCTGCCAGGCGGAGGCCTTGCCCTGCTCGCCCAGCCGGAATATCAGTCGACCCTCTTTAGTTCGCTTTTCGATTGTGTGGGCGTCATCGTCGGCGAGATACAGGTTGTCGTCTGCGTCTATCGTGATGCCGTGGGGTCGAACGAACTCTCCAGCGCCCCAGGTTTCCAGAAAGTTGCCATCGCGATCGAAAATGATTACCGGGTAGGCTCCACGACCGAATACATAGACGTTGTCGTTTGAATCGACTGCTACAGAAGTAGCTTCCTTGAAAAACATCGGGTGCGGCAACTTGGCCCAGTATGGGACAGGTTCGTAAACAGTTGCGGGGGTTGCGGGTTTAACCAATTTATTTCCTGTTCAGCGCGGTGATGCGTTCGTGTTTGTGTAAAAGTTACTGATGGGCAAAAATCTCTAAACCCGTCTCCATTTTCGGAGGCTTATCACTTCGCCAAGGGGCAGTACGTCGGTCCCGGAATTTTCGGGGCTTGAAAAGTAGTTGGTCCAGGCGACTTCAGCAACATATATCGAACCCTGGGAATCGGTTGTTATGCCGTGCGGTGCAGTGAACTGACCCGGTCCAGCACCCGGCAGAGACCCGCCAAGGTGCTGTAGGAATTCGCCTTCGGGCGAGAGTACTGCAATTTTTGCTCCGAGATTCGGTACTCCCTGCTGTACCGGAGGAGGAATCATCTCACCAACATAAATTGCCTCATCATCTCCCTTACCCTGGGTAACCGACATCGGATGATGAATGTGAATCTGCTCGACGAACTCACCGTCGGTCGTAAACACTTGCAGCCGAAAATTCTCACGGTCTGCAACCACAATTCTGTCGTTCCCCATCATGCTCACATTATGAGGAAGGCTGAACTGGCCTGGACCGGTCCCCGATTCACCCCATGATTTAATGTGCTTGCCATCGGGATCGAACTTGTGGATTCGTGAATTACCGTATCCGTCGGAAACGAACAGTTCGCCAGTAAGCGCATGAACCGCTACATCGGTGGGCCGGTTGAACATTCCACCGCCCTGCCATTCGCACGGTTCACCCTTCGTGCCGATGGTGAATATCAGTTCGCCATCGTTCGTTCGTTTCTGAACTACATGACCGTTATCGTCAACAAGATAGAGGTTGTCCTCTGCATCTATCTCGATGCCGTGGGGCCGTACGAACTCGCCATGGCCCATCCCTCGTAGAAAATTTCCGTCGGTATCAAACACAGCAATCGGTTCTGTGCCCCTGTTGAACACATAAACGTTGTCGTGTGAATCGACAGCTATGGATGTCGCGTCACCCCGGAAGGTCATGCCCATCGGCAGTTTGGCCCATCCTGCGACAGGTTCGAATTTTGTGTTTGAAGTGGCAGTAATCATCAGTGTTTCGTCGTGAATAAAAATCTATGTCGTTGAAGTACGCGTTTGCCAGAAATTGTCGGGACGCGAACGGCCCGAGGTGCTACCGTGACTCACGCCAAATCGAATTTGAACCAGCATCCCGGACCGTGCGCCGTACGCGAGGGAACGCTGGCGGAGTATACAGCGAGCTTGAACACAATCGAGATCAGTCAGATCATGTCAAACCCGTCTTTATCCATCGGTTACGGAATTGACCATTCCGAAATCTCCGCCTGTAACGGCGACACGAGCGACTAATGCCTGTTCCTTTTTTTGGACGAATCTACCGCGGCTACCCGATTGCCGTCGTGGTGTTCCTGACCACTGGCCTGTCGGTCGGAATGGCGCAGTACGCGTTCGGAGAGTTTGCTGGCCCGCTTAAAGAACAGTTTGGCTGGACGCAAACCGAGTTGAACCTGTCGTTGACCTTCGTATTTATTTCGGGTGTTCTCGCGCCGTTTGTTGGTGGGCTCAGCGACCGCGCTGGTATTCGCCCGGTGATGTTCGGATCGTTACTTTTGATCGCTGTCGGTTTCGCTCTCCGACCGTTTATCACTGAGTTATGGCACTGGTATCTGTTCAGTGCACTTGTTTACGCCGGGTTCCCAGGGGCAACGCTTCTGCCTGCAGGCAAGGTGGTGGGGCTATGGTTCCCGAAAACTCGTGGCAGGGTAATGGGGGCCGTAGTCGCCGGAAATAACTTTGGCGGGATGACTATGCCGCCACTTGCGGCAAGCATCATCGTGTTCGCGAACTGGGAACTGGCTTACGTGACGTTCGCAGTAATCATGGTCGTGCTGGCGTTTGTTGCGTTGCTGGTAGTGGTTGAAGACGATCGATCCGTTGAAGTTGAAATGCGGCGAACAGGCAGGGGCGACCAGGTAAAGATCGCCCAGGCGGCCGCTCACGAAGGCATCACTGTTCATCAGGCGCTGCGAAACCGTAACTTCTGGCTCATCATGATCGGCCTGGTGGCAGCGACTTTCACGTACCAGGGAGTGTTAACCCAACTACGACAGCACTTTGAGGAGAGCGGGTTTGAACCGGCACTGGCGACAACCGCTGTTTCGATTATTGCCGGCATGGGCGTTGGGTCGAAGTTGGCATTCGGGCGTGCAAGCGAAAAAATCACTGCTCGCGTGGCAACCGTAATTTCGGTGTTTTTACAGGCGATCGGTGTTTTGATGATCGCCCTGGCCGATGGTCAAATAGTACTGTGGGCCGGAATTTTCGTGTTCGGGCTGGGGTTTGGTGGACTCGGAGCCCTGATCGTGCTGGTGGTTCAGGAAGCCTTCGGCATGAAGCAGTTCGGCGGGATCATGGGTGCCGTTCAGGTGGGCATGATCGTTTCGGGTGCCGGGGCACCGTTAATGGCTGGTGCGCTTCACGACGCGACGGGTTCGTTTAGCTCGACGTTCCTGATAATCGTGGGGATATTCGCGATCGGAATCGCGGCGCTGTTACTGGCGCGCCCTGCCGAGGCCGGACCCGATTCGGAGGATTAAATCGAGCCGACCATCGACATGGCTAACCGACAAATGCCACAGCTGCCACAAGTGCGGCGAACAGGGTGATCGGTAAGTAGGAAATGATTGCTGTCTGCGGTACCCCGGCACGTGTCTGCGCACCAAAAAGGAACCTCGAATTTATTTGCTTCATTTCAGCTTTCCGACTGGAGAACGCCACCGCGACGCATGGTTTATCGCCCTTTAGACATGTTCGGCCCTACACGCCAGCGTGTCGTGCGTGCCTTCCCCCAATATGTGCTTTACGTGCTAGATATGCACATAAACTAAATATCAGGTTTCTTGCCCGATTAGCCGGACGTGCGGAGATTTGCACCTGGGTGGGTGAATCAAGCTTCAGTTGGGGTGACTTACGTAACTGGATTAACTTCGAGCGGCCAAGAATTGCAAAAAGCACAGACCGGACATATTTACAGGCCTACGCCTCTAAGTCGGCCCAGATGGCCTTGGCGTAGTCGAGCGATTTTGCGTCGTGGTGCCACTGGTCGCCAGCCCACGATCCCTCGATAGTCATGTAACCCGAATATCCAGCACTGTGCATGGCGCTTATGCCGTACCGATAATCGATTTCACCGTCTGGCAGCGGAACTCTCAGAAATACCGACCTGTTGTTCTCTGGATGATAGATACGGTGCAGGTTTTTACAGTGCCAGTACTTCGCTACTGGGGCGAGTTTGTCGATTGCTTCGTCGAAACTCTCCTCGGGTACGTCATAAGTCCAGAGGATGTTGCCGATATCGGGGTTTATCCCGAAGTTCGGGCGGTCAACTTTTTCGGTCAGCAGTAACGCAGACCATGAGTTATCGACCGGGGAGTTCTGATGAACTTCGACAACAACATTCGCGCCGACATCGGCTGCCCTGGCACAGGCGGTCTGAAACACTCCGGCCAGTTCGTCGTACACGCCGAGCATTGCATCGAGCGAAGCATCCTGCGAAACAGACCAACCCGACTGGCTTCCGGGCGCAGCACCAGCCGGATGCCCCGGGTGGCGGGCCGGGGCGCTCATAGCGCCGTTGACCACTTCTGCGCCGGACCATCCGGCATACTTTATCGCTTCATGCAGGCGGATACGGTTTTGCGGGCCGTTTTTTGCATCGTGCAGGGTACCTCCTGCGCGGACGCACCCGACTACCAGGCCGAAGTCACCGAGCTTCGTAGTGAAGTCATTTATCTTCTGCTCGGTCTCGAGTTTGGCGAATACCTCTAATCCAATTTCGAGTGCGTCGAAGCCCATTTCCTGGACTTTTGTTAGAAACTCGCCAGTGTAATTATCCGACGAGAGGTCCCAACTATCGATCGACTGTGGGTACAGGGTGAATCGACGGTGGGCGTAGCAGAATCTCATGTTGGTCTCTTCCTGAAACGCTAACTCGAAAGCCAAGTTTCGGACAGTATTTCTATGATCGGGCGGAGTTTACCACCACAGGTGTACCATCTGGTTGCTTTGACTGAGACACGCGACGGTTCGTCAAGAAATAAATATCGCCTGGTTCCGGTATTTACCTTTCCCGGTCTAAAGACCGCTCAATTAGAATTTGTACTCCCAGCGAACTACGTCCGAAAAACTTCACGGCCCATCGACAAAGCCTGAGAGACCCATAAAAACTCAATGCCAATCCCAACCCCATCCGAAATCATTGCAGCGCGACTCGCAAAACTCGATGGTCAGCTGATGCAGGTCATCGAATCGCTAACCGATGAGGAGGCAACTAAATGGGTCGCTACAACTGCGCCATCGTGCAAGTGGCACCTGTGGCACATGGGCAGATGGGCAGATTTCGTGCAGGCGTTACTTTCGCCCGTCGTTGCCGAAAAAACCCCGGAGCTATGGGAATTCGCGGGCGTTGCGGATGAATGGGGCTTTGCCGGTGTTGATCTCGGA
>CAYLWG010000148.1:0-7388 GCA_964387235.1 uncultured Dehalococcoidales bacterium | reverse complement strand
CTTTAATATGGACCAGTCATGTGGGAATGCCGCCGCAACGCCCATGTATAGCGGGATGGACGGTATGGAACGAACGACCTCGACCAGCCGCTGAATAAGATTGTCGATTAGCCCGCCATAGAATCCGGAAACGGCACCCAAAACGATCCCGAGCACAAGGCTCAGAGCGACCCCGAACAGTCCTATCGTCAGCGATATCCGCGTACCGAACAAGAGCCGCGAATACATGTCGCGACCCTGTTTGTCGGTCCCAAGTAGATAGATGTGATCCTCCGGCCGTAGCGTGTCGTCGCTCATGCCCAGCAGGTGTCTATCGGTTGGTATGACACCAAAGAGTTTGTATTCGTAACCACGGGCGAACAATCGCACCTGAATCTTTTCCGTGCAATCCGTCACATAATCCTTCTGGAAGGTGATCGGGTTGCGCTCGCCTGACACAGCGCAAACGTGGGGACTCAGCTTCCACCCGTCGAAGATATGGACTGGCTGCGGGGGCATGAGTCCCCGGAAAGCCTCTGAATCCGCCGGGACACTTGTTGCGAGAAAATCGGCGAATATCACCATCGTGTAGAAAATAACGATGATGGCGGTGGCAACGACCGCCACCCTGTGCTTCCTGAACCGCCACCAGATCAGCTGGCGTTGCGACGCCACACTGATCCGGTCTTCGACGATCACTTCTTCATCGGGTGCCACTGCCAGTTCCTGCTCGGCTGGGTTCGATTCCATATTCTAGCGTCCCTCGAATTTGACCCGAGGGTCGACCCATACCAATAGCAGGTCGGACAGGAAAGTACCTACGACCGTCATCCACCCGATCAGCAAAATTATACCTCCAGCCAGGAACATGTCCTGAGCCACCAGCGCTTTGAGCAATATCGGACCCACAGTCGGCAAACCAAGAACCACTGAGACAACAATGCTCCCTGAGACCAGGAACGGGAGGATGTACGCAGTCAAGCTGATCGCAGGGTTCAATGCCATACGTACGGGATACTTTAGGATCAGCCGCCATTCGGACAGGCCTTTAGCGCGCGCTGTGGCCACGTACGGTTTTCGCAGCTCATCCAAAAGATTGGCACGGGTGATCCGAATTAACGAAGCCGTGCCCGCTGTTCCCAAAATTATTATCGGAATTATCATGTGCTGCGCCAGATCAACCGCTCTCCCGAAGGACCACGACGCAGTGACATATTCGGGCGAAAACAGCCCTCCGACGCTGAAATTGAAAAACACAAATCCCAGGTACATCATTACCAACGCGAGCATGAAGTCAGGCACCGCCAGACCGACGAAGCCAAAGAACGTAAAGGTGTGATCCCAGATCGAGTATTGACGCACTGCGCTTAATATCCCGATCGGTATTGCCACCAGCCAAATGAATATGATCGTGGCTGCAGCCAAAACCATTGTCAGTACCAGCCGTTCCCCGATCACCTCGTTGACCGGGAGCCCAAACTCGAAGGAGAAGCCCAAATTACCCTGAAGGATCTGATTCATCCACTTGAAGTACTGGACATACACCGGCTTGTTCAGACCGTAGTACTCACGGAGATTCTCGGCTTCCTCTGCTCCGATAATGTTGCCTTGAATGGCAAGTTGAGCAATATACGAACTGACGTAATCGCCCGGCGGAAGGTTGATGACGAAAAACGAGATGATCGAGACGGCCCACACGGCGAAGGCAGCGTAAACCAGGCGCCGTATCAGATAGCCGAGCATTTAGCATGCCTCTCCAGACACCATTCTGGGTGTCTTATTCCATCGCCTGAAAGCCTGCGCCCCCTCCTGAAACTGGTCCAGGAGGGGGCGCTTATGTTTTCGATCAAGTTGTTACTTACCGAATTCGACGCACTCAACCGATTCTTAGTCGTCTATCCACCATGTCTCCGGGAATCCATTACCCGAAGTCTGGGCGTGGAACGAGAAGGGAAGCGGGTTCGGGATGTTACGCACGTTGTTCTTGGTGATCGCTACGTACGTCGGCTTGTTCATCACCGTCGTAATCGGATTGACCATCTCGCAGTTGATTTCAACTACTCGTTGTGCGTTCGCCAGGTAGACCTCGGGGTCGCTGGTCGAAATGCCCTCTGCGTAAAGCACCTGCTGCTCCTTGATGAAAGAGGAGACGGGCTCACGTGAAGGACTTCGACCGTCGAACCATCGTGCACCAAGAACGTCGGTGAACAAAGCTCCGGCAACAGGCAGGAGGTGCGTTGGGGTTATCAACACGGAGTCACGTCCTGACGACTCCCAGACCTGCAGCATCAACTCGTTACCTTCCGCTCGTTCAGTGTGGAGGCTGCGCTCAAGCCCCTGGACCTCCGCGAGGATGCCAAGGTTGTTCTTCCACTGCTGGGCGATCATTTCGTTGATCCCGACATAGTCTTCGAAAGCAGCGACGACTCCTGGCAGGCTTAATGTCAGGCGCTCGCCACTTGGCAGTAGACGGAACCCACTGCTGTCTTTCTTGTCCAACCCAAGCGCGTCAAGCGCTGCGTTGGCCGGGCCAGGATTGAATTGGACATTGTCCTCTCCAATGTATTTTCCGGGACTGTCCGGATCGGAGAATCCCTTACAGAGCCCGGCTGTCGATCCCAACCCTAAGAAGAACACTTCGTTTATCTGGTCCCGTTCGAGACCCATCGAGAGCGCTCGTCGGAATTCGACATTCTGTAGGAATGCAGCCAGTTCCGCGTCACCATCCCACGACTCGTTGAAGGAGATGTTGGCAATCCCACTCTGGGGCTGTTTCCAGAACTGGACACGGTAATCGGCCGCAGTTGCGTTCTCCAGGAAGACCGGCAATTTAGCGATGTCGATGTGACGACCCATTACGGTGAAGTCACCGGCGATCGCACGAAGGTTCAGTACTTCCAGGTTTTCCGCAAGCGTCAGCACTACTTTATCCATGTACGGGAGTTGGTTCCCATCGGTGTCGACCACGTAGTAGTAAGGGTTGCGTTCGAACGCCCACTCAGACGTATTGATGCTCTGAGTCACCCTCCACGCCGTCATCATTGGGGCGTCAGGGTTTGCGTTGGCGTGGTTGCGGTTCAGGAAGTAATTGGACCAGTTGTCGAACCCTGCAGCCTCTGCATTGGCGTTGGCTGTTGCCAGGCCCACAAAGTCTGGGTGGAACTGCTGCAGGTAGTGGGACGGAGCGTATCCACCGCCACCACTGTCGCCCCTGGTGTGCGGGCCTGCGACGATCACTGATGCGATGAGTGGGATGAAGAGGCCATAAGATTTGGCCGCCGTCACCTGGAAAGTAACGTCGCTCAGCGCTTCGTACTTGAGGATCTCCCCACCGTGTACTGCCCAGGCGGGCGTCGTGGGGTTGATTTCATCGTTCAACAGCATCTGGTTGTACCAGAACATGATGTCTTCGGTAGTGAAGTCATTACCGTCTGACCACTTCAGACCTGTACGCAGAGTGAAAGTAAACACCGTTGCGTCGGCGTTGACCGTCCAGCTTTCCGCGATGTTCGGCTGAACATCGGTCATGCCGGTGTCAAAGTAGAGCAGGTGATCCTTCATCGGCCGCTCCATGTTCTGACCATCTGCGGGACCCGTGAACGCACGGAACCATGTGCCACCGTACTTGCCGATACCGTCAGCCGGTTCGATTACCAGTGGGTTAGTTGGCAGGCGTTCTTCCACAGGAGGAAGGTCGCCTGAGGCAACAAGCGCTGCCAGCATGGGAGCTTCCTGGAACGAACTTGGAACGTTGTTCAAAACGATCTTAGGCCAGATATTTCCGCCCTGCGGGTCGGACGTAATGTGAGGCGAACCAGCAAGTACAGGAGCGTCGGGCTCTACCATTACCTCGACTACTTCAGCAGCCGGAATAGCCGAGATCCCTGCGTCGACGATGGCCTTAATTTGAGCCGCAGTTAGAGGTACTGGACCTCCAGAAACAGCATCTTCAACTGCTTTGGATACAAGTGCCTCAATATCAGCTGCGGTCAACCCTTCGGAAGCGCCCGCTGCTACCGCCGCCTCAACGGCCGCCGCTACGTCCGCGGAACTCACACCTTCGGGTACGGCATCAGCAACTGCGCTAGATACCAGTGAGGCGATCTCAGCCGCACTTGGCCCGGCAGGCGCAGCGGCCGGTTGTTGAGCGGCAAGCGCTGCTTCTAATTCTGCCTTGGTCAGACCGTCGCCGCCACCACAAGCGACAACCACCAACATCATTGCAAATAAAAGACTGAAGCTGAACAACAATCTTGGTGTAGAAACTATTCGAATCATCGCTGGATACCTCGTTGATAATGTAGGAATTCGCGTTGACAGGAAAATGATTACAAGCAGACCAAAGGCACAGAACCCGTGTTAAAAGCTTTTAATTCTCCCCACCAATAACGCCCCGAACAGTATCAGAACCCGAAATCTTGTCAACTAATGGCGTAGTAGCGGGATTGGACACTTGGCACACATTGACCTGCACCCCGTTCCAGCGCCACCTGAAGGGTTAGAAGTCCGGGTTCATCCGGCTGCTTCAGCTCCTATTTGTTTGATCTTGACGAACTGGGTCGGAGCCATCTGACCCAGTACACTGTGCGGGCGTTCATTGTTGTACTCCTGTCGCCACTTTTCAACCTTTAGACGGGCGTCCTCCAGCGACAGGAACCAGTTCTCGTTCAGGCACTCCTGGCGGACCCGGCCATTGAAAGACTCGATGAACGCATTGTCAGTTGGCTTCCCAGGCCTCGAAAAGTCGAGCTTTACACCATTTGAATAAGCCCACTGGTCGAGTACCTTCGAAGTGAACTCCGTGCCGTTGTCCACTCGAATTATCTTAGGGAGTCCGCGGTTCACCAAGACTCGATCCAGAACCTCGATGACCTTCCTCGCAGGGATTGACCTGGCGACCTCGATCGCTGGACTCTCACGGGTAAAGCATGTCCTGAGCAGCGTCGAAGGATGCGACTAACGTAAAGAGCCTGATCCGGTCCCCGTTGAAGAGATCGTCGGACATGAAGTCCATCGACCATGTCTCGTTCCGGGCAGTAGCCACTGGTCGTTCGATCCGGTTTCGGCCTGAGACGTGACGACGTCCAGGCTTCTTTTTACGCATTGCCAGCCCCTCAAACCTATAGAGTCGGTAGACACGCTTGTGATTCACCTTCTGTCCTCTGGCCCTCTCGCAGAAGCAGTACATGGATCCGTCTGTAGCCGTAGCTAACTCGCGCTTCCGCGAGTTCCTTGATACGCATTGTCAATACGGCCTGCTCGGGAGCATGGTGCTGGTACCTGTGGCTTGTACGGGAAAAGTGAATCACCGAACAGGCTCTTCGTTCAGAAACTCGGTAACCACCGCACAGATATCTGACAACTTCTCGCTTCTCGGCAGGCCCTAGAGTTTTTTTCGCAGTACATCCTGCAGCATCACCTTGTCCAAGGAAAGGTCTGCTACCAGTTGCTTGAGCCTGCGGTTCTCTTCTTCGAGCTGCTTCAGGCGTCTGAGTTCAACGACCCCCATACCGGCATGCTTTCTTTTCCAACGGTAATAAGTATTCTCCGATATGCCCATCTTCCGGCACATCCCACTCACAGGCGTGCCGTTCTCAGCCTGCCTCAGGGCGAAGGCGATCTGCTCTTCCGTAAATGTTGATTTCTTCATTGGATGATCCTCTTCTCAACAGGGCCGGAATCATCCCAGAAATCTGACACTTACTGTGGCATTGTTTTCGGGGTGAAAAGGTCAATCGCCCTCATTCCATCGTCGTGCTAATGGACGGGCAGACCCACCAGATTGTCCGAGGGCAGTTTGGCATCCGTGAAAACTCCGTGTCGGAGCTGCGCTCATTCTTCGATCCGATGATTGCCGCAGGCTTGCGCCCGTTCAGTTTCACTGTGGATGGCAACCGACAGGTGATTAAGGTTCTCAAAGCTCGCTGGCCAGATGTGATCATCCAGCGTTGCCTTGTCCATATCCAGCGGCAAGGACTCAGTTGGTGCAGGATCTCCCCGAAGACGGTCTACGCCCGCCAGCTGCGGCAGATCTTCCTACAGGTCACCAGAATCGATACTGCTGCCGACCGAGAAGCGTTTTTCGACCTCGTTGCCGCCTGGGAAGACCGGTATGGCACCGAAATAGCAGCCCGCAAAGAAATCGGTCGGGTCTTCAGCGACATCAAGCGGGCTCGCAGCATGCTTTTACATGCTCTCTCCGACATGTTCCACTATCTCGATGATCCACAGATACCGACCACCACAAACGGCTTGGAAGGGTACTTTTCACGCCTCAAATCACACTACCGACAGCACCGTGGTCTCAGCCCTCAAAAACGGGCTAATTACTTCGCTTGGTATTTCTACTTCACACCCCGATAAATCACACTTAATTGGCGTTTATGCCCAATATGACGGAAAATATTCGGCGACCGTCGAATCGGCAATCGAACTAGTGGCGGCAGAGCACTTTGACGCCCTGATCATGGGTGGCGGCGTCACAGATGCCAATGCATCGAGAGGTCGAGAAAGTGGTCAGAGAACTACTCCCTGAAATCGCCGTTCAGTGCATGATTCTCTCCCGAGAGCCGCTATATTGGCTCAAGAAAGCTCTAGGATCGAGGAAGACTCTTTGAAAATCTCCAAGAATCAGAGCAAAGTCATCTAGGCCAGCGAACACAAGTCTCAAAAAGGTAAAACGCAGTGAATCGAATCAGGTCCATATGGCTCGCTTCATTTTTCTTAAGCGGCCTAGTGATAATCGTAGTCAGCGGCTGCGCCAGCGAGCAGGACCGGATAGATAATTATCGGGATCGGATTGGGCCGGCTTACGAAGATGCGCGAGAGGCTCAAGACGAATTCGAGAACTCACTTCAACAGACTGTAAATCTTAATACGGCCGAAACAAGCGCTATAGATTCTGTGGAGACCGTAGCAGCCCGCGCTTCAAAGTTTCAGACCAGTGCCGGGATCCTAATTTCAATTCTGGGATCAGAAAAACCACCTGACCGCTGCGCCATCTATAACACGGTACTCGTTGACCTAATGGAGTTGTATTCGAGCAGTGTAGATCTAGTGATCGAAGAGTTGGATTCGCTGTCCAGCGGAGTTACACCCTCACTTGAAGACAGGGAATTTGAGGCGTTTCGCCTCGGAGCAGAAATCAATCAATTGATTTCGGAGCTCCCTCAAGCCGAAATTGTCTGTTTCGTAGTTGAGTAATCGATCCCTCTGTTGGGACGAGTACGGAAGACTTCAAAAGGTGAAACTGAACCGCCCCGGGTTTTATGGAGACTCGGTTTGTTGAGTCCCCGCCAGTGCGGGGACATGTGAACTATAGCTGTTGGCCTCATACTCCACCGGTGGTACGTATCCGATGGCTCCGAAAAGTCGGCGGTTGTTGAACCAGTCGACCCATTCCAGCGTGG
>CAYLWG010000147.1:0-7404 GCA_964387235.1 uncultured Dehalococcoidales bacterium | reverse complement strand
GTCAGAATGACTACAAACAGTGTTGCCGTCAAGTTAGTTAGCGACGGAACTTTCCTTCTCGATGGGGGCCCAATGTTTGGGCCAGTCCCGAAGATTCTCTGGGAACAGAACGCAAAGCCCGACCGCAAGAACCGCGTTCGTCTTGGGCTGAACTCGCTCCTGATAAAGACTCCTGATGCCAATATCCTCGTTGATGCAGGTATCGGAAATAAAGAACCTGAAATCACCCGAGAAATCTACGGCCACTCATCTTCGAAATTGCTTCGAAACCTGCGGCACAACGGGGTGAGTGCTCGCGACATCGACTATGTCATCCTCACCCACCTGGCCTTTTCACACAGTGGAGGCGCAACTCGCCTCGACCGTGAAGGGACCATCATCCCGACATTCCCGAAGGCAAAGTACCTCGTACAACGAGCTGCCTGGGAAGAGGCATTCGCACCGAACGAACGGTCGATCCCCATGTATGGACCGGGTGTAGAGCACCTGAGAGTTCTCGAAGGCAAGGGCATGATCGAGCTGCTCGACGGTGATACAGAAGTCGTACCGGGTGTCACAACTATCGTTACCAACGGGTATTCGGATGGTCATCAGGTTGTCCTTATCAACACTGGTAGCGAGCGGATCATTTACCTGGCCAACCTGATTCCGACCCCCAACCATCTCCCCCTTCCTTACATCACTGCGTTTGACCGCTATCCCGATCAGTCGCTCGCGATGAAAAAAGAACTTCTGGACCGGTGCGAAAAAGAAGGATGGCTAATGGTGTTTGCTCACGGGTACCACCAGTCAGCCGGGTACCTTGAACGACGACACGGCAACATCGAACTGCGACCAGTCGATTTCTAAATCGCTGCAACGATAAGGACTTTCTGGAAAGAGCCCCCCCAATCGCCCAGGGGGGGCTCTTTTATTTAACCCGGTGGTGTTTTGGCCGGTTGCTGGACTGGTGACGGCAAGAAAACTAAGGTAGGACATCCCTGGGTGTCGGCTGCTGTATTGAGAGGCTCTGACGAACTCCGTGGAACTGCAAAACGCTACGGTTGCGCACCTCGTTCATCCGAAGTCTGCGCGCACCGGAAACTACGCTAATATCATCAAACTGGCGATCCGATTAGCTGAAGCCCTTCGAGGCGAACAATCCGAATATCCTCGATCAGACCTTCGCTATTTTCACCGTTATTCGCTGCGGCGATAATCGCATCATTCTCAAGCCGCACACGCAGGTAGTTATCGGTAAGACCGCTCGTTCCCCTTTTACCCTCCCACAACACCGGTCGAACGGCCCCTATAAACATCTGCCGGTGCTTCCGGGCCATGGAATCGGCAATGTTTCTCAGTTGCTCGGCACGTTCAGCACGAACGGTAATATCGACATGCTCCGGGAAATGTGCAGCACTGGTTCCTGGGCGCGCCGAATACGGGAATATGTGCGCATCGGCCAGTTCAGCGGCTTCTAACACCTCAAGGGTTAGCGAGTGATCTTCATCGCTCTCGCCTGGAAATCCTGAGATGACATCGGTGGTGACAGAGCAGCCTTTGACCGCGTTTTTAGCCGCCCGGACAGCTTCAAGATACTCGGCACCCGTGTAGCGACGGCGCATGCGTTTGAGAATTCGGTCGCTTCCGCTCTGCAGTGGAATGTGGAAATGTGGGCACAATCGGTCTTTTCCAACACCAGTCCACAGTCCGAGCAATTCATCTGAGAATTCTGGCGGCTGCAACGATGAAACCCGAAGCCGTCTGATATCTGTCTCCACAAGGACCGACCGAATCAGGTCGACAAGGTCCGTTTCTTGCAAATCAAATCCGTACGAACCAAGTTGAGTACCGGTGAGAACGACTTCGGGGCAACCGGCCGAAGACAGTGCCTGCACCTGGCGAACGATTTCTGCCTTCGGAATGCTCCGTTCCCGTCCACGTACCTTCGGCACAATGCAGTATGAGCAGACCTGATCGCAGCCTTCCTGAATCTTGACTGCAGCTCTGGTGCGGCCAAGCAGGTGGATAATCTCATCGCCGGTTCCATCAGTGCCCTGCCATTCAATTCCGGTTCTCGAACTGACTATAGAAACGATTTCCGATTTGCGGGTATTGGGGATGACGAGGTCGGTAGCGTTCAGTTCTTCCAGGTCGGATGTACTGCTCTCGGCATAACACCCGGCTGCAACGATTATCGCTTCCGGGAAGTTTCGCCTTGCCTTGCTCAGTGCCTGTCGCGCTTTTTTATCGGCGACGTGGGTCACGGTGCATGTATTCAGCACAAACACGTCGGGGATTTCATCGCTGCTGGCGATTTCGTAGCCGGTTCGCGCAAATTCGTTAGCCAGACGCTGGCTGTCGGCCGTATTCAGCTTGCACCCGTGGGTTTCGATCAGAACTTTCAATGAGCAACTACCCGGTCATTCATATTTCATATCTTCTTTGGATTTTCGTAGAAATCTGTGCCCAATCCAATATAAGGCCGAATCGATGCCAGTTACTGCCACGTTTGATCGTATACAAATTGTTCAACCGAGCAGACCGCAATTCCGTTTCTCAGGACATCGTAATTCAGACGTAGTACCCGCTATCCGTTGATATACTCGTTCGGTCGCTTTTAATTGATATCGACGGCTCTAGGCCAGTTCGTTACCGGCCAACAAATGGAACGTCGTAAGTGCGTATCGTCGGGATGCCCTTCCCACGAATGCGCCCCGAGGTCACCGAATGACAGTTCGCGTCGTCGTTACAGGTATTGGTCTGATCACTCCAGTCGGGTTAGACCGTCGATCTACATGGGACAGCTTGCTTGCAGGCCGTTCAGGAATCGACAGAATTTCGTTGTTCGACGCCGAGGGTTTCGCGACCCGTATCGCCGCCGAAGTTGATGACTTTGACGCAGCCGCGTTGCTCGGACGCAAAGAATCTCGGCGACTGGACAGGTTCGCCCAGTTTGCGTGTGCTGCCACGATCGATGCTCTCGATGACGCGGGAATCGACATGACCACAGAGGACGCCGACAAAGTTGGTGTCTTGATTGGCAGCGGGGTCGGCGGGATCATCACGATTACAGAGCAGCACGAGATCCTTATCAAGAAGGGCCCGAAACGTGTAAGCCCATTCCTCGTACCGATGATGCTTGGCGACATGGCTTCAGGGCAGGTTTCGATGATGATCGGGGCAAAAGGCCCTAATTTCTCGACAGTTTCAGCCTGTGCAACCGGAACCGATTCGATCGGCGAAGCGCTGGAGATGATTCGACGGGGGCGTGCAGATGTCATTATTGCCGGGGGTGCCGAAGCCGCTATCTGCCCGATTGGCATAGCCGGGTTCAACTCGTGCATGGCACTGTCGACGCGAAATGACGATCCACAGGCTGCGTCGCGACCATTCGATTCGGGACGCGACGGGTTTGTTCTCGGTGAAGGCGCGGGATTGCTGGTGTTGGAATCGCTTGAACATGCGGAAGCGCGCGGTGCGAAAGTACTGGCAGAACTCGTCGGTTACGGAGCTTC
Organism: uncultured Dehalococcoidales bacterium; assembly: GCA_964387235.1. Classification (GTDB taxonomy): domain Bacteria; phylum Chloroflexota; class Dehalococcoidia; order Lucifugimonadales; family Lucifugimonadaceae; genus Lucifugimonas. The sequence continues at coordinate 3,907 of CAYLWG010000147.1, read as the reverse complement.
CAGCGATGCCTTCCACGTCACTCAGCCCCACCCGGAAGGCGAAGGTGCCGCCCGGGCGATGAAATGGGCAATAGCTGATGCCGGAATCGCCCCAGAGGATGTCGATTATGTGAACGCACACGGCACTTCAACACCGATGAACGATAAATTCGAAACTCTCGCGATGAAGAGGATGTTTGGCGATCATGCCTACAACCTGAAGATCAGTTCGACCAAGTCGATGACGGGACACCTGCTCGGGGCTGCCGGGGGTATCGAGGCAGGATTCTCGGTGCTTGCTATCGCCGATGGTGTTATCCCGCCGACTATCAACTTTGAAGACCCTGACCCGGAATGTGACCTGGACTACACTCCGAACACTGCGGTTAAGCAAACCGTAGATGTTGCCATATCCAACTCACTTGGATTCGGCGGCCACAATGCCAGCCTCGTGTTCAAAAGCTTTCAGCAATAGCCAATTCAGCAAAAACTGATTCGCCATCAGACACCCCATAATAATCACGGTAAAAACAACGAAATACAGGTCGAGGTACGCGATATGAAACTCGACAGAAAATGGCAGGTTGCCGAACCTCCACCACCAGGGTTTCGTCTCGACCTTGGCGCACTGGGTTCGGGTATTCGTGGGCCACTGGCCGCTCGAATGCTGTGGAATCGTGGTGTTCGCACGAATAGCGATGTCGCAAACTACTTTTCGTCTGGTCTGGGAGACCTTCTCGATCCGTATGGGCTGCCAGATATGTCGACCGCCATCGACCGAATTTATCGGGCGATTAAAGATGGCGAGACAATAGGCGTATTCGGAGACTTTGACGTTGATGGCCTGACCGGCACCGCAATTGTCCTCCGCATCGTCCGCAAGCTGGGCGGCAAGGCCATTCCGTACATCCCCAATCGAGAGACAGACGGTCATGGACTGTCTAACGGGGCCATCGATTCGTTTCACACCGCCGGAGTCACTCTCATCGTCACTGTCGACACTGGCTCGACAGCTGTTGAAGAAATAACATACGCAAAGCGAATCGGCATCGATACGGTTGTGACCGATCACCATCTCATCGAAACTGAACGCCCCGATGCCGTAGCGATAGTTAACCCCCACACCGGCACAAGCGAACAGGCGCAGGTCGACTACTCTGGCGCGGGGGTAGCGTTCAAACTGGCGCAAGCCCTATCCGATACGGCCGGCCTGGGGATCCCCACCGAGTTACTGCCACTCGCAGCCCTGGGAACCATCGCCGATATCGTACCGTTGGTTTCTGAGAACAGGACTCTCGTCCGCGAGGGATTGCGCCTGCTCGGCCAGACCGAACTGCCTGGACTCCGGGCCCTGCTTGATATTTCAAGGGCTCCGGGGGCATCGGGTAGGCCGACGACTGAACTTATCTCGTATTACGTAGCGCCAAGGCTTAATGCGCCGGGTCGCATGGGAGACGCCGAACCAAGTCTGCAACTGCTTGTTACCGACGACGTTTCCGAAGCGCAGGCCCTGGCCGAACGTCTCGATTCAGATAACACCCGCAGGCGGACACTCAGCCAGGAGGCATGGGATCACGTGGCGGACCAGTTCGATGTTGGTTCAGATGATCCGATAGTTGCGGTTAATTGCGATGGCTTTCCGATGGGTCTGCTAGGGCCTCTCGCTGGAAGACTTAACGAACTCACGGGAAAGCCTGCGGTGGCGTACCAGGTGATTAACGGTTTCGCCCGTGCTTCGTGCCGCTCTAATACCGTCCTCGATCTTCATGCTGCATTATCGGTTCATTCAGATAAGTTCGAGCGCTTTGGTGGTCATGCACGGGCTGCAGGTTTTTCGATCAGGCAGGAGCGGTTGGAAGAACTGCTTGAAGATTTAAGGCGGCGTGCAGCATGGGGAGTGCTGGGCGCCCCGCCCCGCCCCGTATTGCATGCAGATGCCGAGGTCGAACTGGAAGATTTGACAGTGGCGACTTGGAATTTCGTTTCATCGATGGAGCCGTTCGGAGAGACGAACCGAGAACCGGTGCTGGTCACTTACGGAGCGATACCTCTTGATGTGCGCACCGTGGGCGTTGACGGCAAACACCTCAAGATCAGTTTCGATGCCGATGGCCGCCGGGTCGATTCGATCGGTTTTGGACTGGGCGACCGACCGCTCGGGTCCGGGCCGGTCGATATCGTTTACCAACTGCGTACTGAAGTCTGGCGAGGCAGAACACGCCATCAACTCGGCCTCCGAGATATCCGCCCTTCGAAAAGCTGAACGCTGGTCACAAAGCGGGATGGCACTAAGGATTCGGCGTTAACGCAGGTTGCCACGAGAGCAAGTGCGTAACTTTAGTGAGTTACGTGGTCTTGGCCTGCTGCCGCTGCTTGTCCCTCTTACGCCGCGCAGCCGAACGTTTGCTACCTTCTCCGCCTGAATCGACGTCAATGTCTTTTCCCACCCAGCGCACTTTCATAATCATGTACGGGATCGTAAAGGAAAGGACCATGATCGCTATGATGTGCGCTTCCTGAAGACCCCAGAATTTAACATCGTCGAGCCTCAAGAACTGGATGGCGAACCTGCCAACTGAATACCACGTTATATAGACCATCCAGATCGCCCCGGCCGGGCGCAGCTTGCCCTTTAGTCTGGTGATTACGAACAGGCCGATCATATTCCAGATCATCTCGTACACAACTGTCGGATGAACCGCACGCTCCGGGTCGCCGAAAAAGCGTTCCGCACCGCGTCGTGCCGGGCTGGCGGGGTGAGTAAAGTACCAGCCCCAGCCTGCGTCAAGCGCACGCGACCAGTGTTCGCCGTTGATGATGTCGCCTATCCGGCCTATCGATTGCCCCACGAACATTGCGGGGGCTGCGATATCCATGAACTTGCCAACCGGGGCCTTTGCGAAATATGCGTAGAGTGCGCCGGCTATCCAGCCGCCGAGTATTCCACCCCAGAGGCCAATTCCACCCTGCCAGATTGCGATGATGCGACTGGGGTCACTACCGTAAACGTCCCAGTTGTCGAAGACGTGGACAAGCCGGGCACCGATAATCCCGCCGACGATGCCAAATATCGCCGTGTTGTACACCAGGTCCTGATTCAGATTTCCTTTGGTAGCGGCGCGCCCGACCATAAATATGGCAGCGGAAACGGCAAAGAAGCTGAACAACCCGTGCCAGCTAAGCGAGAAGGTTCCCCCCACGATTAGATTGGGGTTGAAAGGTATTGCTATATCTGAGAATGGCATTTATCGGTACTCGCGCCCTTACTGATCTGTCCTGTCAATTTTCATCTACGGGACAACCGGTTTTGTGATCTTCAACCGGATTTTCGGCTGAGGAAGATGCAGGTGAACCAGACAAGTTTACGGATTTTGATAGGCCCGGGTTTTATATAAAAGGGAAGACAATCTGTAATTACTGTGTTAACGAGCGACATTATCTGAAAAATGCTCAAAAAGATTAGGTCTGATCAACGTAAACTCTGGGCATCACATGCTTGGTCACGGCGATCGGGTGTTGAGGCAAAAGTGTCAATCCGCAGCGGTTCAGCCACTCGCTCCAGCTTGCAATCTTTGCGTCTCCGTAAAAATCGCACTCCACCTACTCCACACAGCAACTCATCTTTGAAATGTCACGTGTAAAAGCCTGGGCAACCCTTTTGATACCCTCGCTGAGTGTGGGGAACACATGCACCGTATCGATGATATCGTCGATCGTCAGGCCGAATTTCACCGCCAGCGTCGCCTCGTGAATCAGCTCGGCCGCATGGGGGGCGACGATGTGTACACCCAGGATCTTTGAGTTTTCCGGGTGGATCACCATCTTGAACACGCCCCGCGTTTCGTGGGTTGCCTCGGCCCTGGGCACCATCTCGATGGGAATCGTTCTGCATGAGCAGGTATTGAACATCTCCATCTCTTCCTCTTCG
>CAYLWG010000146.1:335-7462 GCA_964387235.1 uncultured Dehalococcoidales bacterium | reverse complement strand
CGTGCCCCGCGGAGCCGCATACGCGACCAAGTCGTTCGACGACGCCCGGAGCTAAACGCCCGCCCCAGAACAAAAACACCATACGCTCAGACCATCTTTTACCCGTTTTCCAATTCCGGTGCTAACATCGGCGACATAGCGAACTCGACCCACTAAGACGGGGCAGAAATCGTCCAGAATGCCTCGGATGTCAGGAGAAACGAGGCATGGCTGATTTAAAAACAGGCCAAATTCGCAACATCGCCCTTGCGGCGCACAACGGTGCCGGTAAGACATCGCTAGCCGATGCGCTTTTCTTCACAACTGGTGGCACGAACCGGCAGGGCAAGGTCGACGACCGCACGAGTATTTCCGATTACGAACCGGAAGAACAGCGCCGCGGTTCGAGCATCCAACTCGCCGTTTTGCCGTGCTCATGGAAAGGCCACCGGATCAACATTCTTGATACGCCCGGCTACCCCGATTTTCGTGGCGACATGCTTTCCGCAATCCGTGTCGTCGATTCGGTGATTATCGTCATCTCGGCAGCGTCTGGGATCGAAGTCGGGGCCCAGCAGGTCTGGAACTACACCGGCGATCTTGGAATCCCCACCGCGATCGTGGTTAGCAAACTTGATCGTGAAAACACATCGTTCGAGCAGACATGCGCAGAAATAGCCGAAGCGTGGGGTCGGCAATGCGTGCCGATGCAATCGGTAAACGGCGATGCAGAGTCGTTCAGCAGTGTTTCGAGTTCGTTTGAATCAGGCGATCTTGACGAAAGCGTCATCGAAGCGATAGCAGAAGCTGACGATGACCTGATGATGAAATATCTCGACGAAGAAACTCTTTCAGCTGACGAGATATTAACGGGGCTGAAAGCAGGAGTTCTCGACCGCAGCATAGTTCCGATTTTTGCGACCTCGGCGGCAAACAATACTGGCACGACCGAGCTTCTGGACGGCATCGTAAGCCTTATGCCTTCACCCGATGATGTCGAGCAACCAGACCTGCCAGAAAATACCCGGGCGAACCTTGTATTCAAAACGTCCGCCGACCCGTTCGTTGGAAAACTTTCTTATCTGCGTGTTTACGGAACTGCGCTCAAATCCAACACCCCGCTCTGGAACGCAAACAAAGGCGAAAACGAACGAGTGGGGCAGGTGTACCGGCCCGCTGGGAAGGAAACTGAATCGGTTGACCAGGTGATACGTGGCGATATTGCAGTTATCTCACGCCTGAGCCACACCCAGACGTTCGATACGTTGTGCGAAAAAGGCAGCGAAGTAAAACTTGTTGGAGTCGACCTGCCATCGCCAGTGTTCGCGCTGGCCGTGACACCGAGCACGCAGGCCGATCTCGACAAAATGGCCGATTCACTGGTGAGGATCACCGAGGAAGACCCAACTTTAGAGATCGAACGTGTTGCTGCCACTTCGGAAACGATCCTTCATGGGCTCGGCGATATCCATGTCGATCTGGCGATTGAACGTATCGCTCGCAAGTTTGATGTGAATCTCGACACCGCTTTACCCAGCATCCCGTATCGAGAAACAGTCATCGGGCAGACATCGATCTCTTACAAGCACAGAAAACAGTCGGGGGGTCGCGGGCAGTACGGGCACGTTGTCCTCCAGATATCTCCAGCTAAGGCCGGGGATGGTATTACTTTCGGATCCAAAGTCGTGGGCGGAAACGTGCCAAAGGATTACATTCCGTCGGTTGAGAAAGGCGTGCGAAACGCAGCCACCGGCGGTGTTGTGGCAGGCTATCCAGTTGTCGATGTCGCCGTCCTTCTGACCGACGGTTCTTCGCACTCTGTCGATTCGTCAGGGATGGCGTTCGAAATTGCAGCGAGCATGGGATTCAGGCAGGCGGTCAGGGATGCGAGCCCAACCCTGCTCGAACCCGTGCTGAAGCTGAAGATCCTTACGCCCGACGACTGCGCTGGCGATGTTATGGGTGATCTCAGCAGTCGGCGGGCACGTATCGGGGGTATGGAATCGAAGGGCAAAGGCCTGACGGAGATAACTGCTGAGGCGCCTGCTTCGACGATGCAGCGTTACGCTGCCGATTTGCGTTCGCTGACGAAGGCCCGTGGCGATTTCACGGCTGTCATGGACCACTATGAGCCGGTGCCGCCACAAGAAGCTCAAAAAGTGATAGCCGCCCGCCAATCAGGCGAAGAAGAGTAAGTGCCAGAGGCACGTTTTCCGGTCGCTTGCGACGTTTTCTGAGAAATCGGCATTTGGTGGTGAGGTGATGCTTCACACGCGGCGGCGATGGGAAGTTCTCCGAGAGATCGACGGGTGATGCCCGGTTCGAGGACGTAATGCTTCAGCGTGGTTGATCAGTGCGCGCCAAATACCCCTTACCCAAACAGCGGGTTCGAGCCGCCGAACGAATCGATGGCGGTTCCTGTGACCGCCGAACTGGAATCAGAGGCAAGAAATAACGCTACTTCGGCAATCTCTGCCGGGTCCATCAACTTTGGGTTCTCCGCGCGGCCTGTCGTATTGAACGCGGCCCTGAAGCCCTCGGTATCGGTCCCGCCCGGGCAGATCGCGTTCACGTTTATTCCGTGTTCATACACCTCGGCAGCGAGTGATTCCGTGAAGCTGATTAGCCCTGACTTCGTAACGCGGTACGCGCTGCGACCGTACCCGCCCTTCCGACCACCTATCGATGAAATGTTGATGATCTTGCCATAGCCGCGGTCGATCATGCCCGGCAGCACGGCGCGGGTAAGCAGAAACGCGCCGGTGAGGTTCACGTTCAATACATCACGCCACAGATCGGGCTCCATTTCGATGACCGGAATGCGCCCATGAATGATCGCCGCGTTGTTGACCAGGATGTCGATCCCGCCGAATTCATTTTCTGCCGCTCTGGCAAGATTTTCTATGTCGGCTTCAACGCCCATGTCAGCGACTATGGCAATGGCCTTGCTACCGAACCCACGAACCGAATCCGCTACATCCTCGATTTCGCTGGCCGTGCGGGCCGTTGCGATGACGTTTGCACCTGCCTGCCCGTATGCGAGTGCGATGGCCCTGCCAATGCCCTTGCTTGCACCGGTCACCAATGCCGTTTTTCCGGATAGTGATTTCATGGCGAAATTTGGTACTCCCACTTCAACTCTAAACTCAGGACCTGAGCCTGATTTTGCCACTCGAAATCATCAAGTACATCGATTGTTGCTCGGATCAGTCGAATTAAATCGTCTTGGGCCATTGTCGCGTTAGTCTTGTCAATTTCGACCAGGTCGTCAGGTCTGATCGATCTTAATAAACTTTTGCGCACACACTCGTGGAATGGTCGCTATTTTGTCGGAATAATCGGCAGGATTATCCTCGACGGCCTCTCGGCACTCGTGTGAACCGTGTTATTGGCCTTCAGCATCTTCGTGTGCCTGCCCACTGGCTCTCCCGTGTTCGGGTTCACATCGAACCTTGGAAAGTTCGAACTCGAAATATCGATTCGTATCCGGTGTCCTTTTTTGAACACGTTTGAAATCGGCCACATCGTGATCGTCACTTCGCAGGGTTCGCCTGGAATCATCATCTCCGGCGTGGTCCACGAATTGCGATACCGAGCGCGCAGAATCGTGTCGGTCAGGTTCAGGTGATACCCGTCCGGGTAGTCGTCGCTCTCCGGGTAAACATCGATCAGTTTCACCGTGAAATCGGTATCGACAGCCGTCGACGAAACCCACAGCTTCACAGAAACCTCGCCGGTAATTTCGGTGTCTTCGCTGAGTGGGCCGGTCTCGAAAGCCAGCACATCTGACCGGTCTTTCAGCAGCGTGTATGGCTCGCGGGCACCAACCCACTCCGGGCCTTCCTTCTGATGAAACCCTCCGGCGGCAATCACCTCGCTCAGGCTATTTCGGGCCAGCGTCCACTGATCGAGAAATGCAGGAACATCGTCGAGCGCAGGGCCGCCGTCCTCTGGAGAAGTGATCTTGAACATTCCGACCAGTTGCCCCCCGACAGTCGGAACCGGGTGTTCGGGGTCATACGTGTAAGTTAGCGAACTATCATCTTCGTCCGAAGCGAACGAATCCAGCGACCCATCTTCGTGCATGTACAACGTCTGGAACTGGGCGCGGGCCAGCGGCCACTCGTCCTCGTCTCGCCAGTAACCTCCGTGGTTCAGGTGACCATCTTCGGTTTTCGTGCCGTCGCCAGTGCCCATTATGTAAATGCGAACGGGCGAATCACTTTCAGGCGCGGGCATCCCTTTCAGGTGCTGGTCGAAGAAGCTCAACCTTTCCGGGTTGTAAATCTCGTTGCCCCAGACACTTTCTTTTCCAGTGTCAACATCTCCGTGCCACGACCCGGTGGCTCGCGTTCCGCCGTGTCACCAGGCACCCAGCACCAACCGGGTTGGCGACTCGTTCTGATGCTCCATCGCGACGAAGTAGTTAGCTGTAGCTCCCACAAAATTGTCGTACCAACCGCAGGAAAGAGTGATGGGCACATCGGCATGTTGCCCAAAGAACGGCTCCTGGTTGGCCGATTCCTGCGCCCACCAGTCGTCGTACTCGCCGCGATAGTAGTAATCGAATACCGTCTTTTCGAGGTCCGGTGCCACTCTCAGGGCTGTTTCACCGGGTTTTAAAGGGAATTTCTGGAGCCATTCGCGCATGTCTCGCATGGCGTCCAAAATAATCCGGGCTTTTTCGGGATCATCGCCAACCTCGTGGCTGTCGAGCGCGTGTAAATGTGCGGCCCCGAACATCTGGAGCGACATCGCACCGCCTTCGCGGGCCTCGTGCCGGTAGATGTTGGTGGGGCCGGCCTCGACCCACATGGCGGCAAGATGCGGCGGCTTTCGCAGGGCGAGTTGGGTTTGGGTTATCGCACGATGGGACGACCCGAGTGTTCCGATCTTTCCCGTACACCAGTCCTGCTCGGCAAGCCATTCGATGGTGTCGTAGCCATCGTCGCCTTCCCACGGATTGATCGTGTGGTAGTAATGGCCGTCGCCTTCGCTGCGAAAGCGTGATCTCAGGTCCTGGACGACAAAGGCGTAACCGCGCCGAACGTAATACGGAATCACATCGTCCCACTCGGGGGCGGTCTTGTCGTATGAAGTGCGCACCAGCAGGGCGGGCACTGCCTCTTCGAGGAACTGACCGTCGCCGCGGACTGGCCGATAGATGTCGGTGGCGAGTTTTATCCCGTCGCGCATCGGGATCATCACATCGCGTTCAGAATGAACGCCGTAAAGGGGCTGGGAGGAAGTGTATGTGGTTGTCATTGCGGAGCGAGTTTAGTCGCTCAAGTGTGAATCGCCATAGTTTAGGGCAGCTATTTGCCGACGATTACGTCGAAAATCATAGTGCCTGGGGTGTCGGTGCAGATCAGCCTGACAACAATCCTGCCGCACTTCGTTCGATCAGGAAATCCAGTCGAACGGAGCAGCATTTGTTGGCGCCAATTGCAAAGTTGTTGGCTCGTCGTCTAACCGGCCAATAAACTCCATTGCGAGGGCCAATATGATTATCACCGCTATGACCGCAAATACGATTTTGTAGATGCGCGAGCCGGGCGCTTCACCTGTCCCAACGGTGCCCGTGGTGAACCTCGAGTATTTCGCACGCCGTAATTTCGTACCGCGAGAGTCATGAGACTTGTAAGGTTCCGGGCGTCTTCTTGGTGTCGACATATTCAGGGGCCCTGATACAGGATAAATGGCCGTTGCCGGAGCAACTCCGGAACCGAATAAAGAGTGTTTTCTGGAGTTGATGGCATCGGAGATGATCGTGATGATGACAACCTGATCACCCCTCATCAGGTGGAACAGCCGCCGTTGGCGCCGGGCCGGGGTTGTCTGGTTTTGAATCAGCACGATCGGTGAAAGTCGTGATGAGCATGAAGAGTATTACCACGATCACAAAACCAGCGATCAACTTGTAGCGGAGCGATTGAGGAGCCTCGCCGATTCCGGTTCCAACGTATGCCGTCGTACCCACCTTGCTGTCCCGCAAACGCGTTTCTTTCGAAGCGTGTGGCCGCGAACGTTCAGGCCGTCGTCTGGGCGTCGACATGTCGGCAGTCTATAACAACTGCTTATGTCGCCGTTCGGGGAATAACAGGAAACATCACGTAAAGGGTACTTGGTGTCGTGCATCGGCACCATCACCTCACTGCAATCCGATTTCCCGAGCGGAGTCCTCGGAGCCGAGGGACCTCAGAGGAGATAAGTGATAGTTCCGGCGGAGCCATTGCCAGGAGGGCGAATAGCCGGTTCGACAGATCGGGCAAGGTCAGCAGTTGGCGGCGAGGCCCCTCCGCAGGGGTCGGGGAATCAGGCGTTGGCGGAGCGACAGTTCTACAGTTGGCGAGCTTTAACCAATGGCTCTCCATCACCCAGGAATAACCGGCAGTGTCACGTGCGAGGGATGCTCCGTGTCGTGGTAAATCGTTTGGTTAGCGATCGTGATTTCGGTGTCTGACTCAATCGGGTTCCCGCTGTTCAGATTGCGGTTGTAGCGCGGGAAGTTCGAGCTTGAGATTTCGATTCGAATGCGGTGTCCTTCCTTGAACAGATTGGAAGTGTCCCACATATCGATCTCGAACTCGTAAATATCGCCCGGAGTCATCAACTTGGGCCTATCAGTTCCGTTCCTGAACCTTGCCCGCACTATCCCCTCGCACAGGATGATCGCCTTTTCGCCAGTACCGGCGTCGGCGTCGGCAGGCTCGACATCTATAAAGGCCGCCGTGAAATCTGTATCCAGCGCGTCCGACGACGCCCAGATAGTCGCCGTAATCGGCCCCGTCACCTCAACAGCCTCCGATAGAACGCCCGTAGTGAATGTCAGCACATCGGTTCGCCGTTCGATCTCGGTGCGGTCGCGTGGGCCACACAAATCGAGGCTCTGGTACTGCGCCCCAAAAGAGGGCACAGGGTCGGCAGGATCGTAGGTAAACCTGTCTGCCGATTCATCGCTTGCCGGAATGTTTTGCGAAAGCCAGCCACCCGCACTCGCCGAATCGCCCGTGCCGTGCAAATAGAACTTCGTCCACTCCGTTCGCGCGAGCGGCCATTCGTTCTCGTACCGCCACGCGTTTTCGCCCATCACGAAAAGCTTAATCGGCGGCTCATCGTCGATACCCGTATCGCTGCCCTTCAGCTGC
>CAYLWG010000146.1:0-304 GCA_964387235.1 uncultured Dehalococcoidales bacterium | reverse complement strand
GGTGCATGTCGATAATGTCCCCCAGGGCCTGCTCGCCGAACGTGCGATCCTGATACTCGCCGTTTTCGCCGAGCATCTCGCGCCCCCACGGTGCAACCTGGTGACTCCACGGCCCAACGATCAGCTTGGTTTTCTTGCGGGCGTCCTCGGTCTGCGCCCCTTTTCTCCAGCCGTTAAAAATCTTGAAATTCTCGTGCAAGAGCGAATCGAACCAGCCGGTGATGAACAGCGATGGTACGGCCATCTCGGAATACTTGTTGCGAAGGCTGTAGCTGTCCCACCACTCGTCATACTGCTCGTGTTC
>CAYLWG010000145.1:0-7498 GCA_964387235.1 uncultured Dehalococcoidales bacterium | reverse complement strand
CCAAGACCAGCGACCAGCGTGTCGTTTACAAGGTCACGGTCGATAGCAATGGCCAGTGCTCGGCGAATGTTCTTCGCCTGGTCGAGGTCGCCCTCGCCGTGTGATGCACCAGGCTTACCAATCCACGGTAGGTCGTGGACAAAAGTTGCCTTCGGCGGGAGTGGCTGGCCTTTGTTCTCTCCACCAGCATAGGTCTCTTCCCAGAGGTTACCTGAGAAGAAGACACCGAGCTGAACAGCGCCACCAGCCGTTGACTGAGTGAACTGAGTCAGGTCTAGCTTGGCTGCATCCTTCGGCTCCAGGTGGGCCATGTCGACCTGACCGTTGCGGAGAAGCGACAGTCGGGTTGTGGGCTCACTGACCTGAACGATCTGAATACGTTCAGTCTTGGCAGTGAACTCGTGGTGGCCGGGCCGGGCAACGATCGTGTATGACTCGTCTCGGAGCCATTCTTCAACCTGGTAAACACCGGTTGCCACGATATTGTCACGAACCCAAGACTCGCCCATCTCGTCGAATGCCCTCTTTGAGAAGACACTGAACGCCTGACCGGACTGGTTGACGTAGTCGTCTTTCCATGTCGAGTCATATGCAGAGAAGTTGAATTCGATGGTCTCGTCATCAACAGCTACCCATTCACCCCAGAGTCCGGCGAAGTCACCGGCCTGTCCATGAATGGACGCGGGAGTCGTGACGCTGTTGGCGTTGTTCATCGAGAACGCAATGTCGGCAGCAGTCAGGTTCCCAAAATCGTTGCCATCAACGACCTGGAACGATACGCCCTGCTTGATCTTAACGGTTGCCTTTGAAAGGTCCGATGAGATCGTGAAACCGGTTGCGAGCCAGTTCAGGGTGCTGTCGTCCGGTGCGCGACGGAACAGAGTCTCGGCAATTCCGACGTTCTTCAAACTATCGGGAGACTGGGCTGAACCCAGACCGTTCTCACTACCGAGAGTCGGGCCACCAACTGCGATGACAGCCATGTTGGCCGGAGTCTTGGTGTCCGGGGCGCTGATCAGACCTTCAGGGGCCTGAGTCGGTGCTGCCGGGACCGCGGTTGCCGTCACGACGATTTCTACGGTTTCACCATCTTTAGTAACGATCACCGTCTGTTCTACGATGACGTCATCACCTTTGACTTCCTTCTCGACCTCGACGATCACGGTTTCTCTGAAGATGACCGGCTCAGCCGCTGCGTCATCACCGCCTCCACAGGCGACGGTGGCAACCATTGCACCACCTACGAGAAGCCCGATCAGTAGCTTCTTTTTTCCTTTAGTAAACAATCAATTTCCTCCTCAGACGTACATTGACTCGAATCTTGAGCCTTACTTTGGAGACCGAACATTCAGGTCAGATCCCCACGTCCACTGCGTGTCCAATATCACTACCACAGCGAAGTAACCCATTCCGCATGTCCACAACTATGTGGGCATGCAAGATAAGCACACTTCTCGGGAGGAGCATTGGAACTAAGCGGTGGAATTATATGGAGCCTCTTTTCAGAGTGTCAATGCTTGAGCAGGCCCTGCAGTTGGATGAACGCGATTTTTAAGGGTCAATTAACTGACCTTGTGGCGAATCTGGTCCTGGAGAAAATCGATTACGTTATCGATCACCATATTCAGGGAAACGTTCAGCGCCTCACTCGTGTTGGCGGCTATGTGGGGAGTGAGAATTACGTTGGGCAGGTGGGTTAGCGGAGAGTTCCGGGCGAGTGGTTCCGTGCTGAACACGTCTAGCGCCGCACCGGCTATCGTTTCGTTCGCAAGGGCTTCGGATAGCGCACGTGAATTGACCAGTTGCCCGCGGGCAGTATTTATAAAAAGAGCGGTTGGCTTCATTCGCGCAAATTCGGCAGCCCCAAACATCGAACGCGTCTGCGGTGTCAGGCGTGCGTGAAGAGAAATGGCATCCGAATTAGCGAGTAGTTCGACAAAACTTACTTCGGGCCAATTTGAATTTTCATTGTTGGCGATAGTTTCGCTCAGTGAACTCATTAAAATGCGCATGCCAATGCCTTCGGCGATCCGGGCCAACCGGATTCCAACTGCTCCTGTGCCCACTATTCCCAGAGTCCTTCCCGCCAGTTGGGTGAGTTGCCCGCCCGGCCACTCTCCGTCTCTGACTCTGAGATCCAGTTGTGGGATTTTCCTGGCGAGAGAAAGTAGCAGGGCCAACGCATGTTCAGCTACGGCGACTGTCGCCGCGTTTGGAGTGTTCGTTACTACCACTCCCAGGCGTCTGGCAGCTTCAAGGGCCACATGATCGACGGCGGTTCCCCAGACAGCCACGTGCTTCAAGTCAGGGGCCGCACCTTCCAGCACCGTATTGGTGACCCGGGTGGTGGTTCGCGTGACAATTAGCGTGTGGCAGCCCGATATCCTTTCGATCAGCTCGTTCGCGCTTCCTGGCCGTTTTGCGTGCGAAACGATTTCGACATTGGGCAGCCTGCGCAGGCGCGCTAATGCAGCCGAATCAGCAAAAACTGGCGGATCATCGTCCGGCACTACAACCCGGATCGTCCCGTTCTTATGTTCTGAAGTCACGTCGATGTCTGCTGCTCGCTGCTTCCGGGGTGACAAGACGGCCTGTTGGTCACCAGCCTGGAGCAGATATTCATTTGCTGGCACTGGCGTCGGCGCTGGCACTGGTCGATTGGTTAATTGGGTGAACCGATAATTTTGTGGTTCTCGCTCCTGAATAATTCAGGCGCGGAGCGAGCATATAGCGGAGAGGCGATTTTCGCCCATACTGAACGACCACTCATTTCTCCCAATGCTAGGATTGTGATCCACTTTACTGGCACGCATGCCAGTCACTTTCGGACTATACAAACGTATATCCAGTTGTGGGAAACTGGATACACACATGGTAATTGTTCTGCAACAGGGCATTTGGGGGATCAAAATATGGTGCGCGTTCGCATAATGTACTGGAAGGAAATCCCCGTTCAGGTTCAAACCGAAGACGAGAATGGAAGATTTTCTCGACAGCTTGAAGACCGTTTCCAGCAAGCCGCCGACACTGTTGCAATGAAAGATGGCAGCGAAGGAACCGACGAGTACCTTGAAGGCTGGGGTTTCGGTCCTTACCAGGATGCCGAAGGATCCAGGACAGACGCTGCCGAGGTCGTTGCGGTCCAATTGGAACGAATGCCCGCAGATTTCGTGCAGAGAATTGTTGCCATGCACAAAGACGGAACCAGAACCCCTGTTCCGGGTGCAATTGACCACTGGGCATCGGATACTGGTTGAGTCTTGTTCGGCGCGATTTGTATCTAACATTAGTAGTATTTTGCGTCCAATAATCAGAAAACCGGAGAAACCACTTGGCAGCATCTGATCAGCACCCCGGAATACTCGACCGTTTAGCGGCCGGTGAAACATTAATTTTCGACGGGGCGACCGGAACGTATTTGCAGCAGCATGGTCTTGAACCCGGCGGTAGTCCGGAGTTGATGAATGCCAATAGCCCCGAAACTGTCGAGGGCATGGCAAAGCATTATTTCGATGCGGGATCCGACATCGTGCTGACAAACTCGTTTGGCGGCAACAGGTTCATGCTTGCCAAATACGGTGCGGCCGAACGGTTGTTCGAGTTGAATCGCCTGGCAGCGGAACACGCACGCGCTGCCGCTCCCCCCGGCAAGTACGTTGCGGGCTCGATTGGGCCGACAGGTGAATTTATCGAGCCACTGGGCAATGTGACTGAAGACGAGTTGTACGACACGTTCACCGAAATGTCGAAGGCATTTGAAGCAGGTGGAGCTGATGCCGTAATGATCGAAACGCAACTCGGCCTCGAAGAGGCTGCCATCGCTGTTCGCGCTGCAAAGGAAAACACCAAACTCGTAGTGATGGCCACGATGGTATTCGACAAGGGCCCGCGCGGCTACTTCACCATGTTCGGTGTGACGCCGGAGCAGGCGGTCGAGGGCTTAGAGGAGGCTGGTGCTGATATCGTCGGGACCAACTGTGGGAGTGGCATTGAACGAATGGTCGAGATTGCCACAAGGATGCGAGCAGTCACCGATGGATATCTTGTTGTACAGTCGAACGCCGGTCTTCCAGAGATACGCCAGGGCGAAATTTGCTATCCCGAATCACCAGAATTTATGGCCGAGCACTACCGAAAACTGGCTGAATTGCCGATTAATGTCCTCGGGGGTTGCTGCGGGACGACTGCCGATCACATCCGCGCGCTCGTACAATCCGTCAGAAGTGAACCCGCAACCGCCTGAGTTGTGATTGGAGTAATGGTCGATGTCATTAGTAACTGAACAGACAGGTATAAAGGATCGAATCAAGGAACTCGGTAGCTGTATCGAGCTTGTTTCGATCGATCCTCACTTCCACGATATAAGTGTCGGTCTGTTCATTAAAGACGGCCTCCTGACCATCTGGTCGTTTAGCAACCATGAGGGAATAGCCGGCAGAATCGAACAGATAAGAGACCGCTGCACCAGACTGGGCGATGTGGTTGCCGTCGAAAGCACCACGAACCAGCTTCGGCTGATTTCAGATTTGTATCTTGATCGAGCACTCAGGTTCATGTTTATCGCCGCGGTTGAGAAGGACCCGGCACGCGAACTGCCATCGGGCAGGATTACCACTCCGGATACCAAGACGAAGCTTATTTTTGTTATAGAAGGTGCTGAAGAAAACGGGAAGTACGTTTACACCATTTCGGCAGAAGGTGAATCCGACCGCGCAGAAATGAGGGTTAGGGCAACTGTAGGCGGATTTGTTCGTTACTCAGACTGCGAGCGTGTCGATAAAAACAAATTCGCATTTCCAGACGGAAAACGTTACGACGGTTTCGCCCGATTGATCCTCCCTCTGGCCCGTAACGTCAGCGCTGTGGAATCACAACTGGCAGCAAGCGAGCTTGAAGGCCAGATGACGACGCAGACACTTGGCTTTTCCCAGAGTTAATTAGAGTTAGCCAGACGTTACATGAATTCAGAGATAAGACCTTAAGCAACCGGATTAGATCAGAAAATACAGATGTCACCAACAGTTGAAAAAATGAAGCCCAGAGACCGAGTAATGGCAGCACTGGCGGGCGAGCCTGTCGACCGGCCACCGGTCTGCACTCCGACAAACGTCGCAACTGTCGAGTTGATGGATCTCGTCGATTCGCCGTTCCCCGATGCCAACCGCGATGGAGAATTGAACGCTCGTTTGGCGGCTACTGCTTACACCGAACTCGGGTTCGACACGATAGCCCCGTATTTCTCGATCATCCAGGAATCCTCGGCTCTCGGCTGTGACATGCAGTGGGAGCAGAAGGACAACTGGCCGACAGTCAGAATGTCGCAGCCGATCTGGAAGAGCGCGTCCGATGTAAAAATCCCTTCCGGGTTTCTTGAACACCAGGACACGAAGGCGATCACCGATTCGATAAGTATTCTGAAAAAGGAATACGGAGACGAGGTGGCGATTGTTGGGAAGACGATGGGCCCGTGGACTCTGGCGTACCACGTCTTTGGTGTGGAGCCGTTTCTGCTGGGTACTGTCGACGATCCCGACGAAACGATGAAAGCGCTTCATGCCCTCAAAGAAGTGACCATTCTGTATGGTCAGGCACAGATAGATGCGGGTGCCGACATACTCACTCTTCCCGACCACGCAACTGGCGATCTCGTTAGCAGCGAGTATTACAGGCGGTTCCTGTTGGAGATGCACCAGGAACTTGAAGAGGCGTTACCAGTTCCGATTATGCTGCATATCTGCGGCGAAACAGTTGATCGTATGCCTTACATCGCACAGACCGGAATGGCGGCGTTCCACTTCGATTCGAAAAATGACCCGGTCGAGGCTATGGCCGCTGTCGATGGCGGTATCCGGCTCGTTGGCAATATCAACAACCCGACTACGCTGTATGCCCGTGGACCTGAAGAGGTGAGGGCCGAAGTTTACGCAGCCCTCGATGCCGGGGTGCAACTGATCGCTCCCGAGTGCGCTATTCCGCTCAAGACCAAGCTTGAGAACCTGATAGAAATCCCGATTGCGATAGAAGATTGGGTTGCGGAACGGGGCATGAACTAGCTTCTGAAAATAAGCTGTCCTAAACAGCTATGCGTTTCCTGGCTGTTCGATGAGACAATGAGTGATTGGTGCCGATTCCGAAACGGCTGTCCTTTACAAAATAACTAGACCGTGTATCTGCACGCATAGAGACAATTAATGGCGATTACGCACGAAGGCCTGGCACGAGAGTTCGAGTATGTGACTCGACCCGGTGAACAAAAGCATATTGGCGAAGCTATCGATGGCACCGACCCGATTATGCAAGAGATGGCTTACCAGTTGATTGTCGGAAATAACACCGATGTCGACCGGCTCACTAAAGAGGCACTGGACAACGGCTACACGGCCAACCAGATTCTTGATGACGGCCTGCTAAATGGCATGGCAATTGTGGGCGTAAAATTCCGTGACAATATTATTTTCGTTCCTGAAGTTCTGGTCGCTGCCCGCGCTATGAAAGCGGGCATGTTCCACATTGAGCCGATACTATCGGCATCAGGAGCCGAGCCAGCCGGGATTGTGATAATGGGAACCGTGAAGGGCGACCTGCACGATATCGGTAAAAACCTGTGCATCATGATGCTCAGGGGTGCGGGCTTCGTAGTTCACGATATCGGCGTCGATTCTTCACCAGAAGACTTCGTTGATGCGGCCGAAGAACACGGCGCACATGTTGTGGGGATGTCGGCGTTGCTCACCACGACGATGCCCAACATGGGTCGGACGATAGCCACTTTCGAAGATATGGGTATACGTGATGAGGTTCGGATAATGGTGGGCGGTGCGCCTGTAACGCAGGATTTCGCTGATGAGATGGGCGCCGATGCCTATGGCGACAATGCTGTCGAAGCAGTCGATAAGGCGAAAGAGCTCGTCCTGCTGCTGGCAGAACTGAAATCCAGCTAACTTTGTAGCTATACGGCAACTGTTACCGGGGGGCGTTCGTTGACTGAAGAACCGACCCAGAACAACTCAAATGCCCGGAAAGGCAAAGAAGGGTTGGATATCGAAAAGGCGCGTGCCAGTCTTGATCGTCTCTACACGATCTATAAAGACATAGCCGAAACCGCTGACGATGTCATGCTCACAAGGTGTCCTTACAAGAACGCCAAAAGCCTTTGCACTGCCAAGTTTGGCTGTCGAAATCAGTTCTTCACAAAAGTCCCGACTGCCCTGCCAGCCTGTGCAGGAAGCGATCAAATCGACTACCGTGCCGCATGGGAAACGTAATCGCATGTGCTGATCTAACCCTCTCGCCGAAGGCTGCGTTTACAAGAGCCGAATTCACCCGGCAAATTTCATTTCCCGGAGAGAACAGTTGAGGAAACCCATCGACTACGGGGCGCGGGTCAATCGAAGTCATTCTCGCTACTCGGCAACAACCCGCTGACCAAATCCTCGCCCCGCCAAATCCTCGCCCCGAAGGTGAGTGGACAATTAAGACAAAACTAAAGGTGCCGGAA
>CAYLWG010000144.1:0-7554 GCA_964387235.1 uncultured Dehalococcoidales bacterium | reverse complement strand
GACGCGTGAAGTGGAATCGAAAGGTATCCGAACGTCTGGGCCACCAGGGAACGTTTTTCACGGAGCAGGCTTATTTCTGCCGAGAAGAACGCGGCAGTCTTGCCTGTTATCAGTGGGTTTCCACCGATGGTGAGGGCGTCCCAGAAAATGTTGATTGTCCGCTCGATCAACTCTGAGCCAGTTTCGTAAATAAGGTGATCCCAGCACAGGTTGGGCGTGATGCCTGAACGTATCCTGACTTCCAAACGCCTGAAGTATGGTTCCAGAGACCCAAGCGACCGGCGGTCGATTTTGCTCAGGGCATCGCTCACTGTCGTTCCAATAGCGTCGGTCACACCACCGAGCATCCGGGTGGCGGTAGCGATATCGGCATCGAGCTTAAGGAGCCGCCTCGAGTCGCGGTTCATGATTACACCGGATGGCAACAGGCTCACCCCAACAATGATGAAACTAATACCCAGCTGCCCCTGTGAAATGGCGGCCGCCGCCAGGCCCAGCACCAACCCCGCTGGAACCAGGTATTGGAACAGTTTTACGGCTAGCATCTGGTTGGGGGCACTCAGGCCCGCCGTTCTTGTGTAATTTTCCTTGGGCGCGGCGACATAAATAGTCCAACTACCTATGATTGCGACCATCATGGTCACCATGCCCGTCATCAGGATCATTCCGGGCCCAAGAGAGTAGATCATCATGGAAATGATCGAAACTACGACGATCAAACCAGCCGAAACGATCATGGCTGAATAGGCATCGGTCCACTTACGCAGCGATTCAATATCGGTTTCGTATTTGGCGCGGTAAAGTTCAGCCATTACGGCCGCTTCACGAGTCAGGAATTCTTCTTCGTCCTCACCGGATGAGAGAGAACCCGACATTCTCAGGAGAAGCGATTTGACGTCGTATTCCTTCGTGCGGTCGGCAACCGCGCGGCAGGCTTCTGAATAGTCGTACTTCAGCCGGTTGACAAGGGTGTTGATATCGACGAAATATGGCGTGGTCGAAAGGTTCAACTTAGCGGCGTAACTAAACATCACATCGCGTGACGCCTTTGCTGTGGCCATCGACGCCATGTATGAGATGTGCGTGAAGAGGTCGAAAGCGAGTGCCTTCTTGTCGACACGGCTCTTGTTCTTGATAGCTGAGAGCGCGTTTTCTTCAATCGCTTTTTTGGCTTTGTTACCGAACCCCAGGCGGGAAATAATGCCCTGTGCCATCGCTTAAAACACCCCGTCTTTAATGGCTTTGGCGATAGTTAAGTAGACCTCCTGGTAGTCCTCAAGGCCCGACGCTGCCAGTTTTTCCAGAATCCTGGCCCGGCGCTTTACGAGCGAGTAGATCTGGCGCCGCCTGGCAGGTGGGTACCCACGGGCCGGGGCGATGATCTGTTCAAGCAGGTAACTGTTGTTGAAGCCGGTGAATTCGAACGTGTCGGTTACCGGGTCCCACTGAAACACTTCAACGAACGAGAACGCATCGGCTGCCGAGTCGTAGCTCACGATTTCGTTGATAGCGACGGCCCGCCTGCCCATTGAACCGTTTGGCAGCCGGACAGCGACCTGGATCACTGCGATGTTCAGGTTGTCGACGTAGTTCTTGGGAACCAGAATTGGATCACCGACGAGACGCTGGATAAGCTTTTGGACGGAGGCCGCGTGGAAAGTAGCCATAACCGGGTGACCAGTCTGCATGGCCTGGAATGCGATAAGGCCTTCTTCACCACGAATCTCACCGATGATGATGAATTCGGGGCGTTGCCTGAGTGCGGCCCGAAGAAGGTCGAACATGCCGACTCCCGAATCTGTTTCGCCGGCTTTCGGCTTTCGGGTCACTTCCTTGATCCAGTTCATGTGCGGTACGTTCACCTCGGCCGTGTCCTCGATGGAAACGATTTTGGCGTTCGGTTCAATGAACGTACACAGCGCATTCATAAGCGTCGTTTTGCCCGACGCCGTTTCACCAGACACGAACATGTTCATGCCGTCTTCGATCATAATCGAGAGATACGCGGCCATCTCCCAACTCAGCGATTTCCATTTGCAGAGCTGAATAACGCTGATCGGGTCTTCTGAGAACTTACGAATTGTGTAGTTCGTGCCCCGCAGCGATACATCCTGGCCGTAGACGATGTTGATACGTGAACCGTCGGGGAGCGAAGCGTCGACAACCGGCTGGCGGAAAGTAACCGGCTTCTTGATGCGTTCCGACATTCTGAGGACATGTTCATCCAGTTCGGCGTGTGTCCTGTACCCGAACGATGCTTGCATCGACTTGAACACTTTGTGTTCGATGAATATCTGGCCGACACCACTGCAGGAAATATCTTCAATGTGATGGTCGTTTATCAGAGGTTGCAGCACGCCCATGCCGACTTTTTCGCGAACCATCGAGTACTTGATCCCCTCGAGGGCGTTTTCGTCCAGGCCATATTTTCCGGCGATATCGAGCATGCCTTTTGATCCGCTGCCGAAGAGTTTCATTATCGGAGCGAACAAACCGGATTTTTTCTTTGGTTTGGCTACGGCCTTTTCAGTTTTCTCGGCCACAGCTACCGCGGTCGAGCCTTCCTCACCGTCAGTGAGGGCCAGCGTTTCTTCTTCTTCCTCCACCTCTTCACCGAGAAAGCCCTTTGGCAATGCCAGAATCTCTTCGAGTTCCATTTCGACGGGCTGACCGAAGATATGGGCAAGTACCCAGCGCAGCATTCCAGCGAGTTGCTGATCTCCCTCGGCGGCTTCAAGTTCGTCGGTGTATTCGATCAGGCCATCTTCGATGTCGGCCATGATCTGTGGGAACTGCGGGTGTTCTGCCGATGGTTCGATCGCTATATACCAGGTGCGGAGACCATTTGGGTCGGGGTATATATGGATGAAAGTTCCACCCGCATGCGCCTTGTAGATGAAGTTCGGGTTGTCCTCGTCACCGTCGCTTTTTTCGAGTTCCTCGTGGTATATGGGCAAACCGATTTCTGCGACTGGCAGGGTGTGCATGTACTGGAGCAGGAACGGATTTTCGAGCGCAGCTTCTCTGAGCGCGGTCGGGAATTGCTGGACCAACTCGCAAGTTTCGGTATCACACTGGTGATCGCCCGGATCGATCACATTGAATGGGAGTTCGAATACTGCCACTTAGATACCTATGCCGATGCCTTGGAGATCGGGATAATTTTCATTCCGAGATCAGGCTCGATATCGAACGTGACGATATTTCCGGTGTTTTTCGAAGCACCGCGTATTTTCGCCACTTCGAGAATTTTTACGAGCTGGTCCCCAACTTCCTCGGTGCGGAGGGTCAGGTGGGCGTCGCACATCGACCGTAGACGGGCCAGTGTTGTGTCGTCGAACGCGTAGGTAGACGCCACGTTGATGATCGTGCGGGCTTCGCCGCACAGTGTCTGGCATTCTTCGAAGTAGGCGGCTGTGTCTTCCCATGAGCCTCGAGTAACGAAGGTTGTGAGTGAATCGACAACGATCAGGTCAACACGCGGCCCATTTCCGATATTTCGGAGCATGGTGTCGAACACCTGCTTCGGGGTGAGCTTGTTCTTGCCGACAGATATCGGGAATATCTTGAGCCGACCCAGCAGCAGAAATTCCATAACTTCAAGGTTCAGGCTGCTCATCTGACGCAAGAGGCTCTTGGTCGTGTTTTCGGTGGTGAACAGGGTCACTGTGAGGCCGGCCTGCAGCGAACCCCACATGAGCTGCTGAGATACGACTGATTTGCCGGAGTCGGACTGCCCTTCGAGCAGCGTGAGAGAACCGAGCGGAATGCCTCCACCCATCTTTTTGTCCAGCTCGGGCTGACCAGTGGATACACTTGCCAGGCCTTCTGTGCTTGCCATGATTTTTGTGTCCTATCCGGCCGGGCTACTGGGCCTTTCCGGGTAGTTTGCTAATTAGTGAAAATAGCGGTGACTGTCACACCCTGCGCCACGGCCAGTGTGACCGTGTTTGATGAACTGGTAGCCACCGCAGGCCCCAGTTCAACCCTGATAATGAATTCTTCACCAGGATTCACGATTCCGGGTTGGTAAACTTCGGGGGCCAGAGTACCGGCGTCCTCGTAAATTCCAGTGAGTGTCCACTCCCCTGCAGAAGGAGTCGCTGAGGTCGTGTACGTGAGCCATTCGATTTGTAGGCCACTTCCCGATGCTCCTTCGTACCAGACGATGAGGTCCCAATTGCTGATCTGACGCAGTTGCGACTGACCGTTGTTATCGACCGTGAAATCGAGTGTGGAGTTCGATGTCACTGACGTACCCAACGAGGAAACACTCGTGCGAGAAATCTCGCCAGTCTTGTCACGCACAGCTTTAACACTGACGGTGATCTTGTCTTGCGAGTTGACAGAGCTGGTTGCATAACCGGCCATGGCGGCAAGGATGATCATTACAGCGAATAAAGCCATTATTAGATTGGCCATAGTTCACTGCCATTCCGGTGATTAAAGCGTTTGATTAGTGTGTGCATGAATCAGCCACCAAAAAATATGGTGCCGGTCTGGCCAGTTGGCGTGGTGACGGTAACTTCGCCGGTTGTTCCAGGCTCGATTTCCGGGTTGAGGCGAGCCCGTATCACAAACTCTTCGTGTGGGTTCAGCCTGCCCAGTTCAATTAGTTCAGCCGTCGAGTTGTCGTAGTCGATCCAGAACGAAGCATCGGTCCATGTGTTGTCCGATTCAGTCGTTGAGTACGGAAGGTGAATAACCAGTTCGCTGGGCGTTCCACTTGGTTCGTACCTCACCGTCACATCCCAATCTTCAAACGAGGCGATTGACCGGATCCCATCGTTAGTGATCACAACGTCTGCACGAGTGGAGCCCGAATTGGTTGAGGAAGTTGCCGATACCAGGCCGACGGACGTTTCTAATTCGGCCACAAGTCGTTCGTTGCTCGCCGCCAGTGCCGCTGCCCTGTCGCTGCCTGAATCCAGGACGGTATTGACCGCAGTTATCGTGCTGCCGATAACCAGGAAAAAGGCGATTAGTGAAGTTATGGCTGTGCCCATACCGCGTTCAGGAAAGCTTGCCCCGTGAGATCGGCATTACCGACTACATCGAGAAGTAACTTTCTGTGGCGACTCCGTTCGGGGTAATAATCCTTATGAAGTAAGTTCCGGTTGGCTGAATGCACGAGCCCGGGCAACCATCATCAAATTTGATGTCGAACTTGACCGTTGAAGTGATTCCCCACTCCGTAGCTCCGCCTTCAAGCGTGTATGACCACTGGGGGTAGTTCCCGCCCGCATCATCCTCATGCGGAATCCGGGTAATGCCGCCGGGCTGACCGAAGAAAATATCGACCTCGGCAACGGCAGGAATCCGGATGTTTCCTACGTTTTTACTCCAGACGTAGAAATCGAACAGTGAGTTGGAATTTGTATCCACCCAGGCGTTAGAAGAATCAAGCTCACCCACCGATTGGACGACGGTGATATTCGTTCTTATTCGTTCATCGACTGTTCCCGACGCAGATGCGACAGCGCTGGAACTGCGTGTAACGGCCGGGAACACGGCGTTCATCACAGCGATGGCGGCAATGACACCGGCGATCGTGAGAAGCATGGTCGTGATTGCTTTATCGATGACGATCTCTCCTGGAGTTGAGCCTGCATGGCAAGTGCCCGATTTCACTGGCTATCGCCAGTTGCACCTAACCCGCCCAACCCGCACTTCAGTCAATGATGAAATACGTTCTGTATATCCAAGCGGGAATTTGTTGTGCGTTAGGTGGGGCTGGTAGGAATCCGAACGTTGCCTGATTGGCTTTTTACGCGAAAAGAACGGCCGTTACTGGCCGTTCTTCGTCGTTACGCCTGATGTTTTTCTTACGCGATCAAGTCAAGTGGGTCGTGATCGACATCCATCAGCATGCTTAACAGCCGCGTGCTATCGGTGCTTTTGCTGGAATCCAAAACACCTTCCATCCGTACCATTGCCGAGACTATTTCGCGCACTGGTACCGATTCGGTGGGGTCTTCTTCCGTAAGTGCCATTAGGTGATGAAGCACTATCCGGGTCGAATGTTCGATACGGCCTGCCGCCTCGAACGCATCGAGCATTATTTCCGTTCTGTTTGCACCGAGCCTGTCGGTAGTAACAGCGACCCAGCGCACTAACCCGGCCATTGTGAGAACGTCGAAATTAGCCGTGACGGGGGCCAGGGCACCATTAGCGGCCTCGCCGGGGCTGCCATCGTTTGCCGTTCCGTCTTGAGCGGTTTCGGCATCGTCGAGATCAATGCCCTGTTCTGCATCCTCTGATGGCTCTTCATCCGGTTCGAATTCTTCTTCGATATCTTCAGGAATTTCTTCCTCTTCTTCGAAGTATTCGCCCGGCGCAGCCATCGTCGGCATCATCCCGCCGCCGCCATCATCGATGATCTCATCACCCATGTAACCGTCGTCGGGTACTTCTTCGATGATTTCCTCACCAGGTTCGTCCAGAGGATCGTCAACAAATTCTTCGGCTAAATCCCCACCTGCGCCTGCATCTTCGCTGGTTTCATCGCCTTCACTATCGCCGTCGCCACCGACGCCATCGGCTCCGGCGGCCCCGGCAGCACCGCTCCCGCCGCCGCCCATGAGATCGTCGAATTCGATCTCGTCTTCGTCCGTCAGCGCGTCGTCGATGCTGTTGAATGGGTTGGTCACATCCAAAATGTGCTCGCGAATATCGAGCAGTGTTTGCTGGACCTGATTCTTGATGAGGTTAAGCTCGTCTTCGGCGGTCTTCAGACCAGCTTTCATACGAGTGTCTTCGGCTGCCAATGCTAGAACTCATCTCCTGGTGACAGAACCCTTGCGCGGATATCGGCGATCATCGGAAAGACCGATTCTTTTAGAACCCGGATCTCTTCTTCCAGATTTTCCAGACGCTTCTCCAGGTCCATTTCTTCGGCCATGGTGTGTGCGTCTCCCGGGTATCCCGTATCTGAGTGTCTGTCGTAAGCCGTCTTACTTTAGGTTTTAGCTAAAGCAAGAGAGTGTTTCGTCGGTTCCGTACCCCTGGCTGTCTAAGGCAGGGGTACGGAACTGTTAGTTACTAAGGACGAACCGTTACTTGAGGTCCATGACCGTGTCGAGCCTGGACGGTGCGGTGCGCTGGATTGTCAGCACTGCGCCGCTATCGGGCTTGATTTCGAGCGTGAACCGGTCGTTTGTGCCAATAAGCGTGCCGGAAGCCTGCAGGATTCCTGAAGCTCCATTGGCATCGACTGCGGCGTACTCGCCAACGCTGTCGTCAGACCCAATCGTAGTTCCCGTGTTGCGTTCGAGCAACCAGACGGTAATTTCTGCTTTTTCGCCTTCTTCCAGCAAGCTGTCGGAGTTGGCGTTACCTACCCAGTCAAGCGTCCACGGCACGTCTGGCAGGTACTGGTTCTTGTCTATGTACGAGATGACAGTCTTGTACTCAGCGTTAGCAACGATGTCCGGGTCAGTACCCGACCCACCGGCGGTGTAAGGCGCTGTCAGGTCGACAGGCTCACCGGCAATGGCATTAGATACAACGAAAGCAATTTTGTAGATTGTATCTACCGAGCCAACCTTGCCTTTG
>CAYLWG010000143.1:0-7590 GCA_964387235.1 uncultured Dehalococcoidales bacterium | reverse complement strand
TGAGGATTCGATGTTCTGCATCATCCCCCCCGCCTGTACGACCAAGTCGGAGATGAATCCGGACATCAGGCTCAAGAAGTAGTCGAGAGCCAACGATGAATCGGGCAAAATCATTCGCTCGGCCGACGAATGGGAGATATCTCGTTCGTGCCAGAGGGCGACGTTTTCGAGAGCTGTGACCGAGTGCCCGCGGATCAGCCTGGCAAGACCGCAGATTCGCTCGGAGAGTTCGGGATTTCGCTTATGGGGCATAGCCGATGAACCCTTGGTCACGTAACCGGGCTTCCCGAACGGTTCTTCCACTTCCCGGATTTCGGTACGTTGCAGCCCTCGGATCTCTGTAGCCATTTTTTCGAGCGTTGCGGCTATCAGGGCAAGTACCTGAACGTATTCAGCGTGTCTGTCTCGCTGAATTACCTGATTTGATACTTCAGCGGGCGAAAGATCGAGCTGCCGACAGACCGATTCTTCTATCGCCGGAGGAACCGAAGCAAACGTGCCGACCGGGCCCGAAAGCATCCCAACAGATACCCGAGAGCGGGCGGATGAAAGTCTTTCCCGGTTTCGCTTCATTTCGGTAAACCACAGGGCCAGTTTCATCCCAAAGCTCATTGGTTCAGCATGAATGCCGTGAGACCGGCCGATACACGGTGTGTTCTTGAACTCTTTTGCACGAACCTGCAGCGCATTAAGAAGCGCAACAAGCCCGGTATCAAGCAGATCGCAGGACTGGGTGAGTTGCATGCTGAGAGCGGTGTCTTTAACGTCGTTTGACGTAAGGCCATGGTGAACCCACCGGCCTTCTGGCCCGAGGTTATCGCTGATAGCCCGAATGAACGAAACGATATCGTGCCTGGTCTCGTTGAACCACCGGTCGTAAGCCGATCGATCGAACGTGGCGTTACGAATCTTCGCCATGTCTTCTTTTGGGACAACGCCCTGATCGGTCCACGCCTGCGAAGCGGCGATTTCTACTTTTAGCCAGAGATCAAAAGAGTTGTCTTCCGACCAGATGGCACTCATCTCGGGTCGGGAATATCGTGGGATCACTGGTTTATTGATCTCCGTTTACGGATGCGGTGTTCATCAGCCCGCGCCACGCTGACGCAGATTTCACTGGTTTCATGAAAACGAGTTCGTATTTAGTGATTTTTTGGCAGAAAGGTAATCGTATCGAAACCGGAGGGGGCACGCGGGTTCGACTAAGACGTAAATCCTATCCAACTTAGGCCCCTACTGCGCGTTCAGCGATATCTCGCCGGTATCGCGCACCTTCGAACGTGATCCGTTCAATGCCAGCATATGCCGAATCGCGAGCATCTTTGACCGAACTGCCCGATCCAGTGACTCCGAGAACCCGTCCGCCAGAAGTCACAAGAACGCCAGATTCATCTCTCGCTGTGCCAGCCTGAATCACCAGACCATGCTTGGCGGCTTCCTCCACACCCCAAATCTGCGCACCAGTATCGTAACTTCCGGGGTATCCGTCAGAGACCATCACAACAAACGTGTGTGCAGAATCCGACCACCTGACTTCCTGCTCGGCGAGACGGCCTTCGGCGACAGCAAGGCAAATGTCGTAAAGATCGGATTCGAGTTTCGGCATCAATATCTGAGTCTCAGGGTCGCCAAATCGACAGTTGAACTCTATAACCCGAGGCCCGGATTCAGTAATCATCAGGCCCGTGTACAGAATGCCTGAATACGAGCTATTTTCGGCCACTAGCGCCTTCGCAACCGGCTCGAGGATTTCGCTGCGCACGCGAGCCGCAAGCTCTTCATCCCAGAACTCTGGCGGGGTGTACGAACCGACTCCACCTGTGTTCGGCCCCGTATCGCCCTCGCCAATACGCTTGTAGTCACACGCAGCGACTTCGGCTGAAACGATGTTGCCCTGCACGAAGGTGAATACGCTGACCTCGGGACCCGACATGCGTTCGGCCAGAAGTATTTTTGAAGAAGAGTCGCCGAACAGGGCTTCATCGATCATTCCAGTGATCGCCTCGTCCAATTCGTCGTAGGTGTCTGGCAGAAGGACACCTTTTCCAGCCGCCAGACCATCGGCTTTCACAACCAGAGACCCTTCAGGCTTCGACCGACCATATGCGATTGCGGTGGCCGAATCAGTAAAGGCCACAGATTCGGCGGTGGGTATACCGTATTTGCTCATCAGGCCATCAGACCAGATTTTTGATCCTTCCAAACGAGAAGCGGCGGCGGAGGGACCAAAAACCTTCAGACCAGCTGCCTGGAAGCGATCGGCAAGACCATCTATCAGGGGCTGTTCTGGCCCGACAAAGGTCAAATCGACCGATCTGGATAGGGCCAGGTCGAGCAGGCCGTCTATATCGTCGGCCTTAACCGCAACGTTTTCACCCAGTTCCGCGGTTCCAGCGTTGCCGGGGGCGATAATCAGTTCAGTCACTTTTGGACTCTGTGACATTTTCAATGTGATGGCGTGTTCGCGACCACCCGAACCAATTACAAGGACTTTCAACTAGAAATCGCTCCGTCTATCCAAAAACTCAATCGATACTCATCGGCCACGATGACTCTCTCGACCATCCGACCCCCACACACCGTCTCTTAACCGCCACCTAGTGGCCCTTACTCCCACTCGATTGTGCCGGGGGGTTTGCTGGTTATGTCGAGAACCACCCGGTTTACCTCGGGAACTTCGTTCACTATGCGGGTTGAAATTCTGGCGAGCGTGTCATAAGGCAGCCGCGCCCAGTCCGCAGTCATGGCATCTTCGCTGGTCACAGCTCGAATCGCCACGACGTACTGGTAGGTGCGTTGGTCTCCCATGACACCGACCGTCTTGGTGTTGGTCAACACAGCGAACGACTGCCACAGTCTCTCGTAAAGACCGTCAGCCTTCACCTCGTCGATCACTATCCAGTCGACAGCCCGCAGAATTTCGAGCTTTTCGTACGTCACCTCGCCCATGATGCGAATTGCCAGACCCGGACCCGGAAATGGCTGGCGGTTCACGCTCTGCGGCGTTAGTCCAAGTTCTGCTCCGGCCTTGCGAACCTCGTCCTTGAACATGTATCTGAGCGGTTCAACCAGTTTGAGGTTCATTTTCTCGGGGAGACCACCAACGTTGTGGTGAGTCTTTATCTTGTGCGAAGCGTTCGAATCGGCACTTACACTCTCGATAACGTCTGGGTACAGAGTGCCCTGCGCGAGGTAATCGACCTGGCCGATTTCATTTGCGACCTCCTCGAATACTTTTATGAACTCCTCGCCAATAGCCTTTCGCTTGATCTCGGGATCGGTCACGCCTTTCAGTGCGCCAAGAAATCTTTCGGTGCCATCAACGAATATCAGGTTCACCCCCAACTGGCTGGCAAATACATTCTGAACGCGATCTGCCTCGCCGCGGCGCATCAGGCCGTTGTCAACAAATATGCAGGTAAGACGGTCGCCTATCGCCCTGTGAATCAGTGCCGCAACAACAGTTGAATCGACCCCTCCCGATAGGGCGCAAATCACCTTTCCATCGCCAACCCGTCGTTTTATCCGGTCGATGGCATCAGAAACAAAGTTTTCTGGGGTCCAATCGCCCGCGCCCTTACAAACGCCAAACACGAAATTGCGCAGAATCTCGGTGCCCTGCGGGGTGTGGGCAACTTCCGGATGAAATTGAATCCCGAAATACGTTCCTTCTTCGTTGCCCATTACGGCGATCGGAGAATTTTCCGAATAGGCCAGCGACCGGAATCCAGGGGGAAGTTCCTCGATACGGTCGCCGTGACTCATCCATACGGGAATCTCGTTCTCGAGACCTTCGAATAGAAGGTTGTTCTGACCATCTTTGTGGATCACCGCATGACCGTACTCACGCTCGGTGCCTGCTTCGACTTTGCCGCCAAGCTGATAGGCGATCAGCTGCATGCCGTAACAGATGCCCAGAACCGGTACGCCGGCATCGAACACCCACGCCGGGGCCATCGGCGCACCTTCCTCGTAAACACTGTTCGGGCCACCGGAAAGAATTACGCCGATAACCTCCTGCTCATCGAGGATTCCGTTACCAGCATCGTGCGAAATAATTTCGCAGTAGGTGTTCGATTCCCGAATTCTGCGGGCAATCAGACGAGAATACTGGGAACCGAAATCGATGATGACAACCGTCTTCGTTCTGACATCGATGGGTGGGTTAACACCTTTTGTGCGGTCCGCCTGTGCGATCTCAAGATAGGTTCCGACTTCGATGTCGTCCGAAGTCGATACACGCCGGGACGTTTCGTCTTTTGAGTTCTCGGTCATATGCTCCCCTGGCCCCACAGTTTTCAGGTTTGATAAGCCTGTCCCACCAATCTACCTCTCCCCGCCGACTCCGTCACCGGTTAATTATTGATTACGTTTTAGTTGCTAAATACGAATTGAGAAAGTCGTGGCTGAATTCCGATGTCGATTTCACCGGAGCGCTAGATCGCGGTTCAATACGCAGGTCACGAGTTAACATATTTCTATGAACATTCTCTCGGGAAACACGACCTCTGACATTGAACTGAAAAAAGCCGTACAGGCCGTCAAGAACGGAAAACTCGTCGCTTTCCCAACCGATACTTTTTTCGCTCTCGGGGCAGATGCGTTGAACGCCGCTGCGGTGGAGCGAGTTTTTCGAGCAAAGGGTCGCAACCCTGGCACGCCAGTCCCGGTACTCATCAACGATGCCGCGATGGCCGAGCGTCTTGTGAGTGATTTCCCAGACATGCTGCGCCGTCTGGCCGACGAGTTCTGGCCGGGCGCTCTGACAATAGTTCTACCGGCCTCCGACGTTGTGCCCGAAATGGTTTCTGCCGGGACAGGCACTGTGGGACTGAGAGTTCCCGATCACGATCTGGCCCGCGAATTAATTACTATGGCAAATACACCGCTGACAGGGACCAGTTGCAACGCCACCGGTCAACCACCGACCAGGGACGCGAGCGTGGTAAGCAAGCAGATGGGTGGCAAGATCGCTGTGTGCATCGACGCTCCCTGCGGCGAAAATACACTTCCAAGCACTGTTGTCGGCCTGCTTGGCGATGCCAGAAACCCCACTGACGCCAATCGCCCAAACAACAGGATAAAACTGTTCAGGGCAGGCGCAATCGATATCGAATCGCTACGGAAAATCGTTGGCGACATCGTGGTGGAATAGCCTGGCTCGGTTACCCTTGTTTCGCTCGACATACGCAGGACAGGTGTGCGCCTGAAATACCATCGGAGAACTTGATTGCCATCAACCGGAATACTCCCCGGTCTTTCATCCAGTGAAGCTGACCAGTTCGAATCGGCCCTGAAATCATTTATCGATTCTCGTGAGCTGCCGCTGTACAAAATGATGGCTTACCATCTGGGCTGGGTGGATCAAAACGGGGAGCCAGAACAGGCCGCGGCACAGGACAGGTCGCACGGCCAGATGGTGCTGGCAACATCGAAAGCAACCGGCGGCGACAATGGTTCAGCTATGCCATACGCCATAGCTGCGGAGCTTGTACACAATTTCATGCTGGTGCATGAAGACATTCAGAACGCCAATACCGAAAGAAACCACCGTCCAACGATCTGGTGGTCATGGGGCCCCGCCCAGGCGATAAACGCCGGAGATGGGATTCACGCCATGTCGCGAATTTCGATTTTCCAACAGCGAAACTCCGGTAAACCAGCATCGGATCCAAGGCAAATCTCTATGGCTCTCGAAACGCTCGACAATGCCACGCTTGAGGTGTGCGAGGGTGAATACCTAGATATTTCGTTT
Organism: uncultured Dehalococcoidales bacterium; assembly: GCA_964387235.1. Lineage (GTDB taxonomy): Bacteria > Chloroflexota > Dehalococcoidia > Lucifugimonadales > Lucifugimonadaceae > Lucifugimonas. The sequence continues at coordinate 1,835 of CAYLWG010000143.1, read as the reverse complement.
CAGGAACGGGCAAACGTGGGAGTCGAAGATATTTTCGAAGTTGCACGTAAGCACGGTGCGCTATTCGGGGCCGCAGCAAGATTGGGCGGGATAGCTGCTGCTGCCGATGGTTCTGTGCTTGATGCGCTCACTCGATACGGCACTGCCATTGGTACCGCAAGAAACTTGAACATCGACCTCAAAGCACTGTGGCCTGATGCCGGTTCGGAACGCGACGAAGTGCAGAGGGGCAGACTTCAATCGAAGAAAAAGTCGCTGGCAACGGCACACGCCATAGAGGCTGGAACTCCGAAAATCCGTCGTCGTCTCGGAGAGATTTTCATGAAGCGGGTGCTCGACCCGGCAGATATCGATCTGGTCTTGTCGATTCTTGAAGAGACCGAAAGCAAGTCGTTTGCTGAAAACCATGTTGCTGCGTTAGTCGAGGATGCGATATCGGCGCTGGAGTTGGCCGGACTTACAGACCAGCACAAGACCACCCTCACCGAGGCTGCCAGGCAGATCGTAAACTCGGCCTAATCGAGCTCGGCTATCCAGATGAACAAGCGATCTATCAGGGACACAAACGTAAGCGGAAAGACCGTTCTGGTAAGGGTCGATTTCAATGTGCCGATGCGAAACGGCGTCATTAGCGATGACTCCCGTATCAGGGCTGCACTCCCAACCCTGAATCTGCTCAGGGACAGAGGCGCAAAAATAGTTGTCTGTTCACACTTCGGACGTCCCGGTGGGCAAGTGGTTGAAGAGATGCGGCTTGCACCCGTAAGAGCCCGATTATCGGAACTGCTGGGCGTTACGGTTCAGGACGCTGCTGGCCCTTCAGGCGATTCGCCAGCTCAGGTTGCATCCGCACTCGCACCGGGCGAATTTGCACTGCTTGAAAACCTGCGATTTGATCCAGGCGAGGAGTCGAACGACACAGCATTTTCTGAATCTCTTGCCGGGCTGGCGGATGTTTATGTCAATGATGCCTTCGGGGCCGCTCACAGGGCCCACGCTTCTACGGTCGGAGCAGCCCAACACCTGCCCGCCGTGGCTGGCCTACTGATGGAACGCGAGCTCGAAATGCTTGGGAAAGTAATGACCCGTGACGATGCAGCCAGCCCGGTCGTCGCTATCGTCGGCGGGGCTAAAGTCGCCGACAAGATCGAGGTACTCAGGCACTTAGCACAGAAAGTCGACACGATCCTCGTTGGCGGAGGCATGGTGGCGGCATTCTTCAGGGCCAGAGGTAAATCGGGCGGGGCGGCAGGTGTCACTGCCGAAGATGTCCTGGCCGCAAAGGGCCTGCTTGAAGCAGAGAGTGCGGAGGTTGTGATTCCAACCGATGTGATAACCGCACCAGAGTTCGACGAGAATTCACCTGCGACGGTTCGTGATATTTCACAGGTTCCCGGGGCTGAGTTGGTACTCGATATCGGCCCAGAGACTTCAAAAATGTTCGCCGAGATAATTTCACAGGCTAAGACCTTGATCTGGAACGGGCCGATGGGCGTTTTCGAATGGCCTGCCTTCGCCGCGGGTTCAGAGGCAGTGGCACGCGCGGTGGCGTCTAACAGTCAGGCAACATCTGTAATCGGTGGAGGGTCCACCGCCGAAATTGTCGGTTCACTTGGACTTGTGAACCAGATAACCCATGTTTCGACCGGTGGCGGGGCGTCGTTGGAATTTCTCGAAGGAAAAGTTCTGCCGGGTTTAGCTGCGCTCGACGATGCTCCATAATTTACGGATATTTACGGGTACTAGAGTGTTCAAGGAAAAAGTTACAGGACTCCATAGATGGCAACGAGAACACCGGTGATCGCCGGAAACTGGAAAATGAATACCGATATCGA
>CAYLWG010000142.1:0-7654 GCA_964387235.1 uncultured Dehalococcoidales bacterium | reverse complement strand
TGCCTTCGCCTGTCAACGTAATTTGAGATAGTTTCTTATTCTTAACCCCGCCTAACACCGGTCGAAATCACTCCAATGGTTCACCACTTTCTAAAATTCAGCGATATCGCGCCGAGCGAAATCCGGCCGCTTTTAAAACGTGCGATTCAACTGAAATCTGGCACATCAAGCAACGCGCTAAACGGCGCATCAGTCGTGTTGCTATTCGAAAAACCGTCACTCCGCACTAAGCTTTCGTTTTCGATTGGAACAAGCAAACTTGGTGGCACCCCGCTTTATCTCAGCCCGGAAGAAGTCGGTCTGGGCAAACGTGAACCGGTGGCAGACGTCGCGAAAGTAATCTCCCGCATGGCCGATATTGCCGTGATCCGTACTTTCGCCCAGTCGACCCTCGAAGAATTTGCCGACGCTGCGACTATTCCGGTCATCAACGCCCTCACCGACGCCGAGCACCCCTGCCAGGCCCTCGCCGATGTGCAGACCATCACCGAGCAGTTGGGAACAGTCGCGGGCGCAAGAGTTGCGTACATAGGCGATGGCAATAACACCGCTGCGAGCCTGGCTTACGCGGTGGCGGGTCTCGGCGGTCATCTCATCATCGCTTCGCCAGAAGGTTACGAACTGCCAATCGCACAGCTTGAAGGAGCGAACGCATACGGCTTAGGGTCTGGGTCTGGCGGGTCGGTAAAACAACTCACCAGCCCGCAGGACGCAGTATCAGGTGCAGATATCGTCTATACCGATGTATGGACAAGCATGGGGCAGGAAGACGAAACGGGAAAACGGCTTGCAGCATTTGACGGCTATCAGGTGAATCCCGCCCTGCTTGACAAGGCCTCGCCAGACGTAAAATTTATGCACGACCTGCCCGCACATCCCGGCGAAGAGATATCGGACGGTCTGCTCGACGACCCGAGATCAGTTGCGTTCGACCAGGCAGAAAACCGCCTGTGGGCGCAGGCGGCTCTCATGGAATATCTGGCGAAAAAATAACCTGACAAATTTTTGGTGCACACTCGGCCCCACACCGGGAATCATGGTGCGGCAGAAACGTGTTACCACGACCAGCCTGATTAGCAAAAATACAAAACACACCTTGAATCGCTGCTAGAACAAGATAAAACGAAAACAAATGGCCCTTCCAGTAATCGCAATCATTGGCCGACCCAACGTCGGCAAATCGACCCTGTTCAACCGATTGGCAGGTCGCCGGATCGCGATCGTCAGCGACATACCCGGTACAACCCGCGACCGCGTTTCGATCGACGCTGAATGGGGGCGTCACCGCTACCTGCTCGTCGATACCGCCGGAGTGGAAGACCGCCCACACGATGCTCTGCTGTGGGACGACATAAAGAAACAGGTCGAAATCGCACTTAACCAGGCCGACGGCATCATCTTCACAGTCGATGTCGCCGAAGGTGTGACCGATGCCGATTACGATGCCGCCGACATGGTGAGGCGGGCAGGACGGCCTGTGGTAGTTGCTGCAAATAAAACCGATTCGATTGCCCGTGAAGACCTTGTTTACGACTTCTATGCACTCGGGCTGGGTGAACCACACCCGATCAGCGCTTATCACGACACCGGTGTTGGTGATCTGATGGAAGCGATGTTCGCAGCGATGCCACCGTTCGAGCCTGAAATGGCGGGGCCACATTCCATCAGGGTGGCGATCGCCGGGCGGCCCAATGCAGGAAAATCAGCGTTGTTCAATTCGCTCACGGGCGAAGAGCGGGCAATCGTAAGCCCGATTCCCGGTACGACACGCGACACACTCGATTCGCAGTTCGACTACGAAGGCACGCGCATCACCTTTCTGGATACCGCTGGCCTTCGTCGCCGGGGAAAGGCCGAAGCGGGAATCGAAAAGTACAGCGCAATTCGAACGATTGGGGCCATCGAACGCTGCTATGTGGCGATACTGGTGCTGGACGCGACCGAATTTGTGACCGCGCAGGACACACATATCGGCGGGTATATCGATGATGCTTCGCGTGCAGCCTTAGTGGTCGTGAACAAATGGGATCTTTCAAAGGAACTCAAACTCAACCGTGCCGACGCCGAAGAGGAAGTTAAAAACCGTTTCAAGTTCATTCCAAATGTGCCGGTCGTTTTCACATCTGCGCTCACCGGTTGGGGTGTAAGCAAGGTGCTGCCGGAGATAATCACCGTTTACGAAGAGTTTTCAAAGCAGATACCGCGTGCTGATGTCAGTCGTGTCATATTCGATGCAATGGGCGATAACCCCATGCCGGGGATCGGGAGCAGGCGTCCCAGAATATTCCGGTGCATTCAGAGCCGGACCTCTCCTCCTACGTTCGAATTTACCGCTCGCAGCCCGGAACTAATACACTTCAGCTACCGCAGGTATCTTGAGAATCGTCTGCGCGATAATTTTGGGTTCGTTGGTTCGCCTCTAAAAATGGTATTCCGAAGTCGGGACGATGAGTGATCTCGTAGTTGAAATAATCGTTCTTGTAAGCGCTTATTTGATAGGCGCAATCCCTTCAGGAGTCATCGTAGGGCGGCTGTGGCGCGGCGTAGATATTCGTAGCTACGGTAGCGGCGGTTCAGGGGCAACAAACGTAGCTCGCACGCTCGGGCCGCGGGCCGGTGCGGCGGTTTTTGTATCGGATTTCGCAAAAGGCGCTATCGTCGCGGCAGCCGCTCGTCTTATGTTTCCTGAAGAAGCATGGCTGGTCGCATTGGCCGGGACAATCGCCGTACTGGGCCACATGTTCCCGGTCTACATACGGTTCAAGGGCGGCAAGGGAGTAGCAACCGGCTTTGGGTTTCTTTTCGTTATTTCCCCGGTCGCCGGGGTGATAGCGATGATTGGCGTGGCGATCGCCGCTCTGACACGCTACGTCTCGCTCGGATCCATTCTGGGCAGCAGCCTGAGCCTGGCGGTGCTGATTATTTTCAGCATATTTGAACTGACCGTATTCAATATTCGGCACGATCTCTGGAACCTGCTGTTCGCTATACCAGTCGGATTGCTGATCCTGTGGCGTCACCAGTCAAACATCGACCGCCTCGCAAAAGGCGATGAATCTCGCCTGGAAAACAAGCCAACCCCGCGCAGGGCCCAGCGAATCCCTTAAACTGCCTCGTGTGAAACAGATCGGCATAGTCGGAACCGGGGCATGGGCGACCACCCTCGGAATACTGCTGGCGCGCAACGGCCATAAAACGGTCCTATGGTCGCGGACTGAAATCCGGGCCAGGGAACTGTCAGATGCCCGCGTCAACGATCGTTCGGTTCCCGGCATCGAATTCCCGGATTCTATGAGCGTTACGGCATCCCTCGACGATTCGCTTACGGAATCCGAACTGGTGATAGTGGCAGTCCCATCGGTCACCATGAGAGAAAATCTCAAAAAAATAACGAAAGCGCTATCGACCAGTTCGAACATCGTGTGTGCCACCAAAGGCATAGAGATCGAATCGGGTAAACGGATGACGCAGGTGATTGCGGAAGAGCTGCCCGGCTTCGATACCGAACGGATAGGCGTGTTATCCGGACCGAACCTTGCTCCCGAGATTGCCAGCGGAAAAGTAGCGACAGCGACAGTGGCGTTTCAAAGCGAATCTGTTGGCGAATCAGTCCAGAAACTGCTCAGTTCTGATGTTTATCGTGTCTATCGAAGCGAAGACGTTACCGGGGTTGAACTGGGCGGGGCGCTGAAGAACATCATCGCAATTGGGGCAGGGTTCATCGATGGGGCGAGCCTTGGCGCCAACGCAAAGGCATCTTTTATTACCCGCGGACTGCGCGAAATCTCTCGACTCGGTGTGGCAATGGGCGCACAGGCCGATACATTCGCCGGGTTAAGCGGCATGGGCGACCTTATAGCGACCTGTGAATCGACCCTGAGCCGAAATTACCGTTTAGGGTTGGGATTGGCATCCGGGCGGGACCTTAAACAGGTTTTGGCCGATCTGGGCCAAACCGCCGAGGGTGTTCCCACGACCAGAGCCGCCGTTCGACTGGCCCAAGAACTGAGCGTCGAAATGCCCATAACGGAGGCGACGCACAAAGTGTTGTTTGACGGCACTCCGCCTGCCGATGCGATAGCCGATCTCATGGACAGAGACCTGCAACCCGAGGTTCGTTAACCTGGCGTCACTCGCCACGGCTTGAATCACTCGTCCAAATGGCATTCGCCCCGATGTCAGCCGCCCAGATCGCCCATTTCATAGAGAATCGCCGACATCACGGTAATCGCCGCTGTTTCACTGCGAAGCACTCTTGGCCCGAGAGTTACAAGCCGTGCGCCTGCCGCCTGTATGGCCCCTGCCTCGTGTTCACTGAACCCACCGGGAGGCCCGATCAACGCCGCAAGCTTCAGCGAACCGCCCTCGTGACCTTCAACTGAATTCACAGAGTTGATCTCTTTCAGAGCCACTCTCAGCGGCACCGACCCATCAGCCCGTTCCTCCCACATGCAGAGTAAGGCCTGCTCGCCCAACAGCTGGCTCACGGCATCCATGAGTTGCAACGGTGAATCGACCGCTGGCACAGTCGCCCGTCCGCACTGCTCCGCAGCCTCGATCGCAATGCGCTGCCAGCGTTCGAGCCTTTTTGCTGAAGGCGCACCCGTAGCCCCACCCTGCACCCGTTCGCTAATTACTGGCACGAACCTGATAGCACCGAGTTCAGTGCATTTCTGTATCGCCAGCTCGATCCGCTCCGGTCGTGCCAGCCCGAGCAGTACGGTCACCCTTGCGGAAGGCTCTGGCACAGGCTTCATGGCCGACACCAACGTCGCGGATATCTCGGTCCTGCCTACGTGGTCGATCTCGACTTCCCATTCTGAACCTGACCCGTCGAACAGCCTGATCCGATCTCCTACTTTGGCCCTCAATACGGTTTTGAGCTGCCGGGCCGTTGGGCCATAAATAGAGATCGCATGATGCGTTGCGCCACTGTCAATAGCACCACGACCCGCTACGCCACTGCCAGGTGCTTCGATGTGCGGGAATTCAATATTCGGAACGTAAAATCTGTGCATCGATTAGAGAATATCTCAAAACTCCCCTCGCACTCCAGACAAGCGCGGAGAGGGAATTACTAGCGCGTTGCCTTCGTAATCCGAGTCGCTGTCCAGTCCTCGATATACCTGCTTGACTGGACAACGCCACCAGCCGATTCGAAGGCCGATATCACGTCATCAAGCCGGGTGTCGAGAACTCCGGATGTGATCAACACTCCATCTCCCGAAACGGTCGCAATAAGCGGCCCGGCCAGCCTGATAAGCACATTGGCCGCAATGTTCGCTGCCACAACGTCGAAACCGCCATCGGGTAGTTCTGCGTGAGGGACACTCCCTGCCAGAACCGTCGACCGGTCGGAGAAACCGGCAGATTCAAGATTGGCCTTAGACGAGATCACTGCGTCATCATCTATATCTATGCCTACAGCATGGGCAGCGCCGAGAGCTAGAGCGGCGATAGAAAGCACACCCGAGCCGCAACCGACATCAAGAAACCGGCATCCTGGCTTCACCGTTTTTTCGATTTCCTCCAGGCACATCAAAGTGGTGGGGTGATGCCCTGTCCCGAATGCGAGACCTGGCTCAAGTTCAATCACGACGTCCGAATCGCCGGGCGTGAATATCGTTGATCTGGGCACGATTACCAGATTCGTTCCTACCCTGATCGGCTCGAACGTCTGGTTACGCCATTCGTCGTCAGATACTTCACGGCCTTCCAGCTCTGGTAGATCAACAAAATGCCTTATCAGGCGCACGCCAAGATCGATCGCCATACGGCGGTTCTCGGTCGTTGGGTCAAGAGGCAGCCAGCCACGAATCGTCACCCATGCGGTAGGGTCGGGGGTTTCACCCTCGTCAGGATTAAATCCGCCGGGCCGTTCAACTGAAGCTGAACCTTCTCCGTGCAGGTTAAACAGGTGGGTTAACGGTTCAACGTACTCCGGTGGCGTTTTGATACTTAGCTGCAGCCAGCGTCCAGGGCTCATCTGGCTATCCTCATTCACTGGGCTCACCGGTTCACCTTACTCATTGCGCCGTTGGACTGAGGCCTCGGGACTAATCGACATCAAGAGCCGTCGTCGTCACCCCTGAAGGCATCTTTGAAGCGGTTGAAAATACCCTGCCCGTTGCCACTTCCAGCGCCATGGTCGATCCCTTCGGAGCCCAACGATTCTGCCAGCTCCCGCAATAGTTCAACCTGGCGTTCACTGAGCTTGTCTGGCGTGACAACTCGAAGCTCGACAAGCTGATCGCCGCGTCTTCCCGAACCGCCCATGCGAGGTATGCCCGCACCTTTTATTCGTAAAATCGAACCCGACTGTGTCCCTGGCTTTATCTCGATATCCCGTGGTCCCTCCAGTGTCTCCACGCTGATCATCCCACCAAGGGCCGCCATCGCCATGTTCACTCTGGCCGCCATGATTACGTCGTTGCCCCTGCGCGAGAACGTCTTATCGCGCTCAACGCCCACATGAACGTACAGGTCGCCGCTCTGTCCGCCCCGGCCCCCTATCTCGCCTTCACCGCGAACTATCAGCCTGGTTCCGTTTTCGACACCAGCAGGGATCTGAACTTCGATGTGGCGAGTCTTGCGTTCGGATCCGCGACCAGAACATTTCTTGCAGGCCACTTTTACGCTCTGGCCTTCGCCAAGACAGGTCGGGCACGACGTTACTTGCTCGAACTGGCCAAAAAACGTCCGCTGTGTCCGCCTTACCTTGCCTTCACCGCGGCAAGTAGAGCATTCGACTACGCCTGTTCCCGGTTCGGCCCTGTTGCCACCGCACCGCTCGCACTGTTCCATCCGAGTCAGTTCGAGTTCGCGTGGCACACCAAATGCCGCATCACGGAAAGAAACATTGATCCTGAATTCGAGATCGGCACCCCTGTTGGATGCCTGCCGGGTCGACCCACCAAAGAACGAATCGAAAATGTCGCCGAACCCGCCAAAACCTTCAAACCCGTCGAACCCACGCCCCGCCTGACCGTTCACGCCCGCATGCCCAAACTGGTCGTACTGCGCCTTGCGTTTCGGGTCGCTCAGAACCTGGTACGCCTCGTTTACTTCCTTGAACCGATCGCTGGCATCGGCCTCTTTGTTGCGGTCGGGGTGAAACTTGAGCGCCTGCTTGCGGAACGCCTTTTTGAGATCTTCCGGTGTGGCATTTCGCCCAACATCAAGAACCTCGTAATAGTCACGTTTTTTGGTAGTCATTGACGGGTGGTCAGGCGTGTACAGCCGGTATCAATTCCGGTTCCAGAAGCGAATCAATTCGAATCAAGCGAATGAATCAATTATAGGCCCGAAACGGTGTTAACCCGAATGAGGGTAAAACCCCAAAGTAGAGTTTTTTGTTCTGGAGCAGAGTTCGCGTCAGCTGGTGTAGCCACGGTGTTCGGTGCCGAGCGTTGAATTCGGGCACCCTGCGGATGTTCGTTTCGTACACCCGGAGCCGAACACAAAAAGCCAGCAGCTACCCGCCGTAAACCGTCATCGTCATCTGGCCGAGATGGTCTGCAAGATAACGCACAGCCGGAATGGCGGTCCCATATCGCATACGCGTGGGGGCCATTACCCCGATCATGCCCTCGGCTGTTTCTGGCGTACCGTATCGGCAGAACACGATCGAGAAATTCTTCAGTGCCTCTTCGGA
>CAYLWG010000141.1:0-7719 GCA_964387235.1 uncultured Dehalococcoidales bacterium | reverse complement strand
TTCGGCAGATCACTGATCTGGTTTCCGTTTCGGGCTTTGACGCCGTAGTCATCGCGACAGGTCATGCTTTGTTCAACGACATCGAGGTGAGCGGACCGGGGTCAGACGTCGAAGGACCGGTTCTGGTTATCGACATCCCCGGCATATGGAGCTCAAAAAGGTTGTCCGAAGCCGGTGTGAAATATTGGAAGCCCTGAGAACGCTTTGACGTTGTGTTGGCCGTCAGCAAAAGTGGAAACGTGTCTGCGCCCGGAGTGGGTATCTTCCTGGTACAGCAGGTTCCGCATCGTCCTGCTGCCCGAAAAGGGATGATCGAGGTGTCCCGATGAGTCGGGATCGACGCGGCGCATCAGGTGGAGGTCAGCATTGCTTAACGGACGGGGCTGGTAGCGGTGTCCTGAGGTACTCGAAGGGTAGAGGGCTGCTGCGACTTGTGCCGAACGCCTTTGCCTGGCGGGCGAGAGGCAGCCTGTGGCTGTGATCGATCATCGCCTTGCGCTCAGGAAACCGGCTTTTGCGAACGAATCATTGCCAGGGAAATAAATGAATATTCACGTGCACAAAGTGATGAGGTTCGCACAGGTCTTTGCCTTGCTCGTCGTATTCGCTGAAGCATGGGTAATGCTGGATATTTCCTGGCGTGAGACCGGGAATCCGGTCGGCAATCCCGGTGGCTTCGCCATTGTCGTTGCATTGGTCTTACTGCTTTTACTGGGTGAGTTTGTCCGGGTCGGCAAGTGGACCTCGACTAACTCCCTGATGTGGTTGGGTCATTTCGCAAGATTCACAGGGCTGGGATGGGCTGCAACAGGCTTCATTGTCCTTGTCATATCGTGGCTGATCCCCGGCTCAAACGAAGGTAATGCACCGTTTCTTCTTTTTTGGGTAGCGAGTGGGTTGGCTTTAGCCATGAGCCTGTACGCATTCTCAATTGGTCGAACGCGGATTACCGTTCGTAAGTTCAAAATTACTCGGAATCACAACGATGTTACGGGTGAGCAACCTGACAGGCGGATTGTTGTGCTATCCGACTTGCACCTCGGCGATTATGTAACCACGGCACATGTTCGGCGTGCCATAGATATTTCGAATGGTGAATCTCCAGACATCGTTCTGCTGCTTGGCGATTTTGTGGAGGAAGATGGGTCGCTCTCCAGTCGATTGATTGCTGAACTCACGTTGCTTGAGGCGAGACTTGGCGTGTTCGCAGTCCTCGGGAACCATGACATTGATTGCCGGAATTCGCAGCAACTCATCGACGAATTGGAGCGCGATCAGACCGTATCGTTGCTCAGGAATTCTTCAGTTATCGTCGTATTCGAACCTGACGGGGAAGTCGGTCCCGGTAGTAAATCGAAAACCGTGCAAATCGTCGGTATTGAAAGTCCTGGCGGAAAGTGGTCCATCGAATCGAGCTTGTTCGGCAATGATGTGCTTCGCTCGGAATTGTCGGGCGGTCGAGCTGATCTCGTGATAGTTGCCAGTCATCATCCCGAGGTATTGGAGTCGTCCGCCGAATTCTCTGCCGACCTCGTTGCCGCCGGGCACACGCACGGGGGCAGTTGGCCGTGCCTTTCGCAGGTCAAATGTTCAACGTCGGTCGCCTGGTAGAAAAATATTTGCTTGGGCTTTACGAACTGGGCACTACCAAACTGGTAGTCAGTGCGGGCATCGGAGTCGGTGTGATACCTGCAAGAATTGGCGTTCCGCCAGAGGTTGTTGTTATCCAGGTTGCGTTCGACTGACTGACTCAATATGACCTGGTTCGAGGACGGGCAGGTACAGCTAGAGTAGTTCGTTGAGATAACCACGGTACCCAGTAATACCGTAGTCGCTGACCACGCACCCGACTCCTGCACGGTACGGGCGTTACCCTTTCGACAACGACGCCCGCGTGGGACAGTACCGGATCATGTTTTACATCTGGTTAAAGCGAACGACCCCGCGGGCCATCGCGTCGATGTTCAGCGTGCTGATTTCCAAGCAGTAACACCCGAGGTTCGAAAACCCCATGTCGTCGGCCAGGATCAGGACGACGACATGGGGTCATTTCTGAGGGGTTCTGAACCAGGTCAACAGTTCATCTATCGGGAAAATACAGGTACAGGTCAGAACCGACTTTTTCCAGTTTTCCGTCAAGCATGTGCCTGTAAGGTTCCTGTTTCAAATATCCTCCGACTCTGAAAATGTAATCCACACCTATCTCTTTTAGATACTCATGTCCTTCTTTTTGGGTCATTTTTTTCAAAAACGCATTGCTGTTCGCAAGTCCATCGATATTTACAACGCGCCTGTTTGTGAAATAGCCAACGCCCCCTGCGTTGGGCGTGCCAATAATCGCATCGCCGGGAGTGTTTGTTTCCAGGAATTCCGCGTGTAGAAAATAGTTAGGCGTATCCCGTATTTCAAAATCAAAATTCTGCAGCGAGTTTTTTAGAAATCCCGGCCCTAACCCGAATATCACAACTGCCGGTATCAACACAGAAGGCACCCAGTAGGCTCGAGTGCCCCTGGCAGTGGTGATGATCCATTGGAAGGCGACGGCGATTAAGGCCATTACCGTCACGTATTCCGTAACCCAGTACCAGTTGTTCAACTCTACATATCCAAAAATTCCGAAGATGCCGGTATGGAGTATCGAAATTCCTGAGAGCAGGACTAACACGCGTATGAACCTCGTCGGGCGTTTCATCAACGCGACAGGCAAAACAATCGCACCAAGACCGAATAAGACGTAGGCCCTGATACTTAACGGCAGAAACCCGAATATGCCCGCGGTCGGCCCGCCCTGCAGGTTGGTATCGGTCGAAAAACCAAAGACGGCCCGCAATGCTTCTAGCCCTGCCTCGGGGGGAGTTCCGAAAACCGAGCCACCGATGGAATACCAGTACATTTTTACCTGCCCGCTGACCGGTAAAAATGTCTCGAAGATCAGTTGATTCAGTAAAAGGTAGGTTGCTCCTATCAGAATCAAGGGGGCCAAATACGGGAGAAATAATCCAGACATCCCCCGCCATGAACCGCGTTGGCTCCCGAGTATGTGCCAGCCCAGGTAGGCCGTTGTCAATCCGACAAGCACAAAGTTATCGATCCTGGCGAGTATGACGAACCCTGCCAGAATCCCGAGAAGCCATAATCTCTTCCGCGAAATATTTTGCCCTTGCTCAAGAGTGGCAATCAACACATAAATGAACAAACTCACAACGAACAGGTTCATCGCCATCTCCATGCCATTTACGGTGGAGAAAATCCAGTTCGGGGAAAGGACGAACAACAATAACGCGCCGGCGCCTGCCACGACGCTTATTCCTGCTTTCCTGAACAACAGAAGCAATACCGACAGTGCGCCGAAGTGGAACAGCGATGAGATTACGAGGGTGATTCTGAGCGGCAGGACCAGGTCGACCGACGCGAGTGAAAATATCGGGGTCAGGACCATCAGCCACAGCGGATGAAATCCATTAGTCCTGGTGATTTGATCGAATGTCGGTCCGTGACCCTCGGCAATATTTCGGGCCACTTGAAAATAGTAGTAGGCGTCATCACTCCGGAACCAATTCGTGACTACCAGTTGATCGGGAGCAGTGACCGAAAATATGAGCAGCGGCAAAACCACAACAACAAAAAACGACCATAACGCCAGCCTGAAGGCGTTCAATCTCGAAATAGCGGCAATCACGTTCAAATATTCATGCTCGTTCAGGGTAGAGTGAAAAAAACGGCGAGGACGGTCGGCAGCCCGTCGTAAGGAGAGCATGTCGCGGCAGTGATGGCGAGATAATGCGAACCGTGTCAGTATTATCTTCCAGTCGGTCGGAATGTTATCAACAGGGTCGTCTGGATCGTACCGAAATTCCATGTGCTCGCGGCCCGGGCACACTACCTGACATTGTCGAAATTTTTCGTTAGTCGACTGTTCGCCAGACAAGAGCAAAATACGGTTGTCGACAACGTGGCACAGGTCTATCCAAGCATCAATATCGCGTGCATGATACCACTCGCTATGCGACCAAATTCATTTAGAGACAAGGCGGGCCGAGTGACTGTACAACAAAAGACATTGTGTTGGGCATGACTTCATTCGACCAGTTCTCCCACCCGTCATTTCGGCTGATCGACTGTCCGATTTGCGGCGGTGATAAATTCAAGCAGGTACTGGGTTACGCGCCACGCGAGTTTCTCAGCAAGCGTCGGCGAGAGTACTACGACCTGGCGGTGCTGGGCATTGATCTCGACACGCCGTTTTTTATAGTCAAGTGTCTCGACTGCGACCTGCAATTCGTCAATCCCAGGTTCAGGGCAGACCTGTACCCGAAGGTCTATGGCGAGGCCAAGATTGGGAAGTACAACATCGACGCCGACGGGGACGGCACCTTCACGCAAAAACCAGGTGATTACACACACAGGGCTGCCGAACACTCACGATGGGTACTCGCACTGGTTGAAATGCTGACGCAGGACGGATGGAGCAAGGACAAGCCAATTCGCCTTCTCGATTATGGTTCCGGCTTTGGTTATTGCATCAGAGTTGCCACTGCCCTCGGGCTCGAAACAGTTGGAGTCGATCTTGACGATGTACGGGTGCAGACGACCCGTGCCATGGGTCTGAACGTTTTCACTCTCGACGAGTACGCCGATGCGTCGTTCGACGAACCTTTCGACCTGATCATCTCCCAGTCGGTCGTCGAGCACGTCGATAACCTCCATGAATACGTTGATTCGCTCACCCGCTGGGCCCGCAAAGGTTCAATCCTGTTCCTGTCTGGAATTACTCCACGCAGTATTAAGATGGAGCGGAAGCGCGGTTGGTGGTCCAAAGTTATGCCAATCGAACACATCAACTACACGAATCACAAAACAATGGACCGCCTGATGGAACAGCACGGGTTCAGTCGCATAAACCGAATCGCAGACGTGAGGCCAATCACGAGTTTGAAAGAAACTCTCGCATGGCCTCTCAAACGCTACTTTCCTCCCGGTTTCGGGCGTGGCTCGTTCTCTGCCTTCTACCGTTACACGTGCTAGGCCCGAGTGTGCATGAGAATCGGCATCAGACCTTTTGCCCCTCGCACTGCATCGATAACCAAAACAGACGGAATATTACTTGCCAAAGTCCTCACCGGCCGTTGAGCGAACCGCATGCCCGCTGTGCAGATCTGGCAGCTATGCGCCGCGGCTCGCAATCGACGATCACTCAATTGTGTCGTGCCGGGGTTGCGGATTCGTATACGTCATCGACCCGGTCGACCACAGCGCGATAAAAAAGTTCGGACCAGCCAGGAAACGGAGTACTAAACAACGACACTGGGTACTTGCGAACTTCGCCAGACTCATCGGGGCCCGAACTGTGCTTGAGGTCGGAAGCGGGGTCGGCGAACTAGGCTTGATCATGCAGGGACAAGGATTCAACTACATTGGCGTAGAGCCCGACCAGCAGAGGGCTGAATTGTGCCGGGAAGTTGGCCTTGATGTCCGGTCGATCACGTTAGAGCAACTGTCGTTGGAACGGAAAGCTGACCTCGTTGTAATTGACAACGTGCTTGAACATGTCATAAATCCGATTGGCATTCTGAGCTCGTCACGGAACTTTCTAAACGCCGGTGGGATGGTAGCCGTGATCGTTCCCAACCGAAGGGACGTTCGAAGATTCGTACCATCGTGGCGGCGTAAGAACCTGTGGGTCCCAAAGGTTCACATCAACTACTTCACAAGAAACACACTCCAGAGCGCGTTTTCGCGGGCAGGGCTCGAACCGACCAACTTTCCGGCCGCTGCTTTCAAGGGAACGAAAAGTCTGACACGGCGCGCAACAGGGATTCTGAACAGCTTTGGAATCTTCCCGTTCGGGATATACATGTTCGGAAAGAACCCCGAATAAGCCAACTATTCTCCATCGTGTGTGAACTCGATATTTTACGGGGCAGGATCAGGTGGTAAAAACGCTACTCGGCGAGCCGTTTCCCGTTAAGATGTCGGTGGCAACAAATTCAAACAATCATAATGGCAAATTTTGACCTGAAACCCCGCTCCTGGAAAAGATCATGACAGCAACAGAATTCAAAATCGGCGACCGCATTATCGGCCCCGACACTCCCCCGTTTGTAATCGCAGAAATCGGGATTAACCATGAGGGAGATTTTGACAAAGCGATCGAGTTGATCGATTCGGCGGTAGGTGCAGGCGCCCACTGCGTTAAGTTTCAGTCGCACATCACTGAAGCCGAAATGATTCCAACCGACATGAAACCCGGAGATATCAGTGACGAAAAACTCTGGGACATCATCAAACGGTGCGAATTTTCGGAAGAGCAGGAGCGAGATATCAAGGAATATGTCGAGGGCAAGGGCGCCCAGTATCTGTGCACCCCGTTCTCTCGCGAGGCTGCGGATCGGCTTGAACGATTAGACGTAGCCGCCTACAAAATCGGTTCGGGCGAATGCAATAACCTGCCATTGCTGAAGCACATTGCAAGATTCGGCAAGCCAATGATCCTGTCGACCGGCATGAACGATCTTGATTCGATCAAGCGGTCCGTGGCGACAATCGCTGAATTTGGAGTGCCGCTGCTCGTCAACCACTGTGTTTCCGAATATCCGACGCCGTTCGAGCACATGCGGCTCGGGACTATCACACAATTGCAGGAAGAACTGGGGCTGCCGATCGGTATAAGCGATCATTCACTGGGTATATACGCCACGTTGGGCGCGGTTGCCCTCGGTGCAGTCGCCATTGAAAAGCACTTCACGGTGTCGCGCAGTTGGCCGGGGCCTGACACCGGGCTATCTATCGAGCCCGATGAGATGAGGGAGCTTGTGACGGCGTCCGAGATTATCTGGAAGGCAGCTGGCGGAAACAAGGTGATCCAGCCGGGCGAACAGCCAATAATCGACTTTGCTTACGCATCAGTCGTAACTATCGCAAACGTAAAAGCCGGAGACCGCTTCACTGAATCCAACATCTGGGTGAAACGCCCCGGAACGGGTCCGATACTCGCAGCTGAATACGAAAGCATCCTTGGTTCGATAGCTACAAAAGACATAGATGCTGAAGTCCAACTAACTCGCGGAGATATCGCCAACTGACACCTTGCTCTGGAAACGAGCGATGCTGATTTGAGTATTCATGAAATTCCTCGTAGCGGGGCTGGGCTCCATCGGGCAGCGCCACCTGCAAAACCTGGCGGCAACGGGGAACCACGAATTTCTCGCTTACAGAACCAGGGGTAACGCGCTTCCCGACACTCCGTTATTCAATGGGATCAAAATAGTTCAGAGCATTGACGAAGGACTGTCATACGCACCCGATGCCACGCTGGTGTGTGGTCCCACTGGTTCACACCTGTCGATCGCGATGCAGGCGGCCCGGGCTGATTCCAACCTTTTTATCGAAAAGCCTGTTTCCAATAGCGTTGAAGGAGTGGAGCAGCTTATTCAACTGGCATCCCGAAAACAGTTGGTCACCTTCGTTGGCCTGAACATGAGGTTCCACGCCCCGCTGAGGACGCTGCGACAGGCCGTTGTCGATGGAAAAATCGGTCGGTTGCTGGGCATAAGGTGCCAGGTCGGGCAGTACCTTCCAGCATGGCATCCTGGCGAGGACTATCGACTGGGTTACAGTGCCAGAAAATCTCTCGGTGGCGGAGTGGTTCTCGACCTAATTCACGAGATCGACCTGGTCATCTGGATTGCCGGGTTGCCATCAGAAGTTGCAGGTTTTACA
>CAYLWG010000140.1:240-7784 GCA_964387235.1 uncultured Dehalococcoidales bacterium | reverse complement strand
TGGCGCAAGGGAGAATTAGATCTCAAAAAATGGCTGGAGATGAATAAAGTAGCGGTCGATACCAGAGAACTTTAAGTTTGGGTGCTAACAGAATCGATAAGCAATGACCGATCGCGACCTTATGTTTCTGCCTGCCCACAGGCAGCGGCAGATGATTATCGACCGGGAGATTTCGTCGGTCGAAATGACCGAGGCTTCGCTGCGCCGAATCACGGAACTTGAACCCCGGCTTCATGCTTTTATTACCCTCGACGAAAAAGACGCACTGGCCTCGGCAAAAAAAGCTGACGCACACCTGGCAGCAGGAAACGAACCCGGCGTTCTGCACGGCGTTCCAATCGCTGTAAAAGACCTCGAGGTCACAAAAGGACTTCGCACAACGCTGGGCAGCACGTTCTTCAAGGACTGGGTCCCCGACTACGATTCCATAGTCGTCGAGCGGCTCAGGGCCACCGGCGCAATAATTCTTGGCAAGACCAACACGCCAGAGTTCGGCAACCGGGAAGAGACGTTCTCGAACGTGGCGCCCACATGCAACAACCCGTGGGACATCACCCGGATGCCCGGCGGTTCGAGCGGTGGAACTGCCGCTGCCATCGCATCAGGCATGTGTTCGATAGGCACCGGCTCAGACGGTGGAGGATCGGTCAGACTCCCGGCTTCGTTCTGTGGAATTTTTGGTCACAAGCCCACACATGGCCGAATCCCTCGCTTTGGCGGCCAGGCGAAACCTGCCTACAACTCGGCGGGAACAAGCGGCCCGATGTCGAACAATGTGCGCGATTCGGCAATACTGAACCAGGCGTTATCGGGTTTCGACAAGCGTGATCCCGGCTCAGTGAAAACGCCGGTTCCCGACTACCTGAGCCAGCTCGAAGATGGCGTTGCCGGAATGCGCATTGCTACGACGATGACGCTCGGTATTGCCGACGTGAACGACGATGTAGCGACGGCAGTCGAGGAAGCATGGTCGGCCTTCAGCGGACTTGGCGCGAATGTCGAACCTCTCGACATAAAATTCAACCCCGTTCCAAAAGAAGCATGGTGGACACTCTGGACAGCCGGGCAGGTCGCAATGTACGGGCATCTTGCCGACGAGCGACCCGAAGACCTGATGCCGTACACCCTTGAGATGATCGAGCACGGCAGAACCGTTTCCGGCGCGGATGTTGCGGTGGCCCTGCGAAATGTCCAGAATCTGCAGTTGCAACTACACCAGTTGTTTGAAGAGTACGACCTGATCCTCGCCCCGACCAACGCTGCCGTAGCCTGGCCGCACCAGCAACCCCCGGAAAATATCGGGTCGAGCGCAAATCAAAACGAGATGGCAGGAATCAGCTACGGGGCTATACCTTTCACGATGATCTTCAATTCGTCGTTCAACCCGGCGGCTTCGATCCCATGCGGTTTTGGTGAAAACGGCATGCCCGTAGGTCTACAGATAATCGGTGGATACGACGACGATGCCGCAGTATTCAGAGCAAGCCGGGCGTTCGAACAAGCGAGGCCGTGGATAGGCAACCGCCCGACTGTTTCCTGATTAACCCTGCCTGAATGTCAAGATTACTGAAATCGTAATTATTAGCGACTTTATTGCATAAATATGTGTTTAAAAGATTATTAGGCGACTTGATTAATGCACGTTGTTTATTTCAGCAGGTAAATATAGGAGAACTCCCGATTACAGAGTGAAGATAAATCAGATTCGATTGAGTTGTAGCCCGGTTCCGCCGGGCAAATCGAATCGAGAATCGGGGGATTTTCATGAATATCGGATTGGACAGGCGGCTGGGCAATCTAAGCCTGCGTGTCAAGTTGAGTGTATTACTCTTGATACCGGCAATCGTAGCGGTATTTTTCGCTTACTCACAGATCACAGAAAACCAGAGAATTGCCAGTGATCTCGGCAAAATGGAAGGTCTTTCCGGGTTGGCCGGTCAGCTTTCGGCACTGGTGCATGAGACTCAGAAAGAACGGGGCACCACCGGGCTCTACATGGGTTCGGGGGGGACTGAGAACGGTTCGGCCCTTAGCCAGCAACGTCGAAACGCTGACGATAAAATTGATGAGCTAATCACGTTCCTGTCGTCGTTCGACGAGAAGGCGTACGGGTCGGAGTTCGAGAGACAGCTAAGTGAGTTACTTTCTGAAATTGACGATTTCGATGCTCACCGGCGGGATGTGGACAGCCTTGCGATCACCGTCGCTGAAGGATTGGCTTTCTATACGCATTTCAACAGCGAATCACTGGAAATCGTTGCCGACATGGGTCAGTTCACACCGAATTCGGAAACTGCCCGGTTGACGGCAGCCTATGTGAACTTCCTCCAGGGCAAGGAGCGTGCGGGCATTGAGCGCGCTGTAATGTCGACGGCTTTTGCAAGGGGAGTGTTCACCGACGGTGAGTTTGCGAAATTCAACTCTCTTGTGGCAGCTCAGAACACCTATCTTGCGGTGTTTGAATCGTTTGCCACCGCGGAAGCTTTGGCAGTCTTCACAGACACGATGAATGATCGTTCGGTCGACCAGGTCGAAGAATTCAGAACGATTGCGGCAGCCAACGCCACTAATAACAACCTGGGTGGTGTCGTGGCCAGCGATTGGTTCGCTGCCGCCACTGGCAGAATAAACCTGCTGAAATCTATGGACGACCATTTGGCCGGAGTGCTTGCCACCACGGTCGGGAGCATGAAGTCGGCGGCGGTGCGGACACTGTGGGCCACTATCGCAATCGGTGTGATATCGCTCAGTGTGGCCGCTGCTGCGGCTGTTGTCATCGCCAGTAACATATCCGGCTCTGTGAGTAGAGTCGCTGAAGGCATGAAGAAAATAGCGGTCGGTGAACTCGAACACGAAGTCGAAGTCATTGGTTCCGACGAGTTGGCCCGGATGGCCCTCTCATACGGCGAGATGCGCTCATACCTTTCTGAAGTTGCCGCGGCGATTACCCTTGTTGGTGAAGGCGACCTCACCGTTGATATCACGCCGAAGTCGGAACGAGACGCGCTCGGCACATCGGTGACCAGCATGGTGACCAGCCTCACAAGGCTTGTCGGGGAAGTGCGCGGGACCGCCAACATAGTCGGTGAATCGAGCGGACGCTTGAACGAGGCAGCCGAGCAGACTGGCGAGGCCACACAGGGCATCGCCCAGACCGCCCAACAGGTTGCGAGCGGGGCCGAAGAACAGTCGAAATCTGTGAACGAATCACTAGCCATTGTTGACGATATGAACAAATCTGTCGACATCATCAGCAACGGTTCACAACAGCAGGCGACTTCCATTTCAGAAGCTCAGGAGATTGTTAACGAGGTAGCGCACTCGGCCGAGGGTGTTTCCACGAATGCCGACCAGGCGTTTGAGGGCGCCGGACGCGCAAACGAAGCTGCCAATAATGGTGTTTTAGTGGTGCAACAGACCATCGATGGCATGCAGCGCATCGCCACGGCTGTCGAATCGGTTAGCAGCAGGGTGTCCGACCTTGGCCTCAAGTCGGCCGAAATCGGCAAGATCGTATCGGTCATCGACGACATTGCCGCGCAGACTAACCTGCTGGCCCTCAATGCGGCCATCGAGGCCGCTCGGGCCGGTGATCAGGGGCGCGGCTTTGCCGTTGTCGCTGAAGAAGTACGCCACCTGGCCGAACGGGTAACCAGTGCCACGGCCGAAATCGCCGGACTGATCGAAGATGTCCAGCATTCGGTCGAAGAGTCGGCCCGGGCGACTGAAGAAGGTTCTCGCCAGACAGCTGAAGGCACGGAACTTGCCGGAAAGGCCGGTAAGGCACTTGAGGAGATCATTGAGGCAGTAAAGGGTGTGACTGATCAGGTCGGCGAAATCACCACCGCTGCCGGACAAGTTACCGGTGCCACCGAGCGTATGGTGACTACCATCGGGACCGTTTCCGAGGTCGCTCAGGCCAACCTGAAGTCCACCGAAGAACTGTCCGATAATTCTGCGAACATGAAGTCGATGATGGAAGACATCGCAACGTCCGTCGAGGAGTCTTCGGCTGCTGCCGAGGAATCTTCTGCCGGTGCCGAGCAGATGTCCGCACAGGCAGAAGAGGTTGTTGCTTCATCTGCCGAACTTGCAACTCTTGGAATCAGACTGACCGATGCAGTAGCGATCTTCCAGATACTGGAAACCGCAGACGAACAGGTATCCGAAGCCAAAAACCATGCTAGTACCGCCCAGGATCAGCTCGCAGCTTGATCCTGGAAACCCCGTGCCAAAAAAGAGTGGGACCCCGCCACAGGTTTCACTCTTTTTTGGTGCTTAAGAATAATTCACGTCACCGACCTGGCCCCGGTGTGTAGCGCGGAGCTTGCGCATGCTTCCCCAAAAAAAGAAAGACCAGGGACGGTTGTTCGCCCGAGGCAAAACAGCAACTACGGTTAGAGGCTGGATGAAACTTCGTTATCGTCCAGAAATTGCGACCGAGGGCGAACGTAACCCACGCCATCCAACAGTCAATACCAACGATTCAGCCCACACCAAACCCGTCGCAGATAACGTGCCAGTGGCACTACCAATCGGCCACTGAACCATCGTTTTGGTAGTAGTACTCGCCGCCCAGTTCTTTGTGGTAGCCGTAGGCATCGCCATCGTAAGTTTTAGTAGCTTCCGCCTCGTCAACCTCAACGCCAAGTCCCGGTGTATCCCAGAGAGTAATGTGACCATCGACAACTTCCCACGGCTTCTTCAGCAGGCCTACGCCAAGACCGGCATCGACCTGTTCTTGCACCAGAAAGTTTGGCACCACTGCATCAACCAGCATGCAGGCTGCAAGAGCCAGCGGTCCAATGGCGCAGTGGGGCATGATGTGCTGGTAGTACACCTCGGCGTAGTTTGCGATTCGTTTCAACTCAGAAGGCCCGCCGCAGTGCGCAACATCGGGCTGGAGCAGCGAAACGGCCTGCTTTTCGATCACCTGCCGAAACTCCCAGCGAGAAAGAAGCCGCTCTCCCGTCGCCAGCGGGAACGGCACCTGCTCCTGGATTCGCTTCAGGGCATCGACGTTCTCCTGTGGCACCGGTTCCTCGACGAACATGGGCCGCATGCCCTTGATCTCGTTGCACACCTCGACGGCAAGGCCGGGCGTCATCTTGCCGTGAAAATCGAAGCTTAGTTCGACATCGTCGCCGACCCACTCGCGCATCATGTAGGCGGCTGTTACGAACTCGTCGATGCGAGAGGGCGGTTCGTGGGCGCGCCAGGTTCCGGCAGGACCCGCTTTGTAGGCGGTGTATCCCGATTTCTGAAGCATCGTGAGCCGTTCCCGCGATTGCTCAAGGCCTTCGTCTGACAGGTCTTTGATACCCCAGTGTGCGTAAACGCGAATCCTGTCCCGCACGTTGCCGCCCATCAGCATGTAGCTGGGCACGCCGTAGTGCTTGCCCGCGATATCCCAGAGCGCAGCGTCGATGGCTGCGATGGCCGACATGTTGTGCACGCCGCCCCGGAAGAACGAGGAGCGGTACATTCCCTGCCAGTGATGCTCGATTCGCAGCGGGTCTTTTCCGATCAGGTACCCGGCGAACTCGTCTATCGCCGCCGGCACGGATTGCGGCTTGCCTTCGAGCGTGCTTTCGGCCCAGCCATCGATGCCGGTATCGGTGGATATTCGAATTAGCCGCGTGCGGTTACGGGGCGAGAACTGGTCGATTCGAGTGATTTTCATTTGTTTTGTATTTTTTACTTTTGTCTTTTTTGGGTATTGCCGCGAATACTGGTCTAAGACCGTGGTCTAATACGCCCGGTGAGAAGAACGATTACGGTTCGGTTGCTGGCAGGTGGAATCGTACCCTTTCTGGCTCCCGATGTGCCAATGGAGAGGTATGTCACAGACACCAGAGCAGGGGATTCGTGCAGAAATATCACCATTGTCACCCTGGGCGCAAATTATCAAACTGGGCTTGATATTGTCTTTCTGAACTTGCCTGCCTTGAGCGGAGTCGAATGGGATTCAGAATCTCCCTCGGATGCGATCTTAACCGGAAGGCAGCATCGTTGGTCGCATGAACGGTGTTCGCTCGGCAGAGAGATGCTGAATCAAGTTCAGCATGACCCTCTCACACCTGTTGCGAGTTTGACCCGACCAACTCGGAATCCTAAGATGCAGTTATGACTACACAGACAACCACTCCGCAGACCGGCGCAGAGGCACGACTGGCGATTCGTGAGGGCCGCCTTCACAGGCCCACATCGGGCGTTGCGCCCCACCATGTCCAGGCAAACGTCGCAATCCTGCCAAGAGACGTTGCGTTCGAGTTTCTGCTGTTCTGCCAGCGCAACCCGAAGCCGTGCCCGGTAATCGAAGTGATCGACGCCGGGCAGGTCGAGGCGGCGCTTACGGCTCCCGGCTCAGACATTCGGACCGACGTGTCGCTTTACAGGGTCTTCAAGAATGGCGAGCTTGTCGATGAGCCAAAAAACCTGAATTCGCACTGGCGCGACGACCTCGTGACGTTCCTGCTGGGGTGCAGTTTTTCGTTCGAATATGCGCTGATGGCGAACGGTATCGAGCTTCCGTATTACGGCACCGACCGGAACGTGCCGATGTTCATCACCAATATCGAAACCACCCCGGCAGGCCAATTCGCGGGTCCGATGGTCGTATCGCACCGGTGGATTCCAAGAAGCAAAGTGGTCAGGGCGGTACAGGCAACATCACGCTTCCCCGATACACACGGCGCACCGATTCACATTGGCGACCCGGCGGCGATCGGAATATCCGACATTACGAAGCCCGACTACGGCGAAGTGTGGGAGCAGGGCAGCGACGATGAAGTGCCGGTCTTCTGGGCGTGCGGGGTAACTCCGCAGGCGGTCGTGATGGCGTCAAAGCCGGAACTGATGATTACGCACTCGCCGGGCCACATGTTCATTACCGACCTCAAAGACGAGGATTTGGCGGTTTTGTAATTTGGTACGATCTGACGACCGTTCTCTGGCATAGCAACACAGAAGTAACCCTGCGCGGCTTTCAAACTTTTTACGCGATGGAATTGCATTGACTTCACCTTTTGAAAAAATCGAAGACATCATCCTGCAGAACGACTTTCGGGGCATGAAAGCCCTGCGGACGCACATGAAGGACGACTGGCTCGACGCTTCAGCCCAACTGCTGCTCGACCACCCCGGAAAAATCCTGATCGCCACTGGCTTTTACATTCTTCGGGCGAAGGAACCTGAAACCGACGGCCCCCCCGGAGCCGTTGCGATTGGCGAGGCCTTGAAAGCCCTCGGTAACACGGTCGCCTACGTTACCGACGCGCCGTGTTCGACGGCGATGCGGGCGATAGCGGGCGACGACGAAGTGATCGAATTTCCGATCACAACTCACAGGGATTCGATGGAATTCGCCCACGACCTGCTGGCAAAACACGCACCCTCAGCCCTCGTATCTATCGAGAGGGCAGGGCTGGTCGGCGACGGCACGTACCGAAACTGGAAGGGCCTCGATTTCTCCGAGTTTAATGCCAAGATCGACCACATGTTCGAGCAGCACCCCCAATCGGTCGGCATCGGCGATGGCGGCA
>CAYLWG010000140.1:0-211 GCA_964387235.1 uncultured Dehalococcoidales bacterium | reverse complement strand
AAGGTCATTCCCGGCATCGAAAACCTGCCCGACGACCCGTGTACGACCACGACTACCGAACTCATCATCGCCAGCGTGTCGAACTGGGGCGGCTATGGACTCGCCGCCGCGCTATCGCTCAAAACTGGCAAAAACCTGCTTCCGTCGGTCGAAAAGGGCTACGAATGGGTGAAGGACATCGTGGCAGTTGGAGCGGTCGAAGGCATGACCG
>CAYLWG010000139.1:0-7823 GCA_964387235.1 uncultured Dehalococcoidales bacterium | reverse complement strand
GTTGCGATAAGTTCTGTACTTTCTGCATCATTCCCTATCGCCGGGGCCGGGAAGTCAGCCGGTCAGCATCCGAGATTGTTCACGAAATTAAACTGATGGTCGATCGCGGCGTAAAAGACATCACGCTTCTCGGCCAGAACGTCGATTCATACGGCCACGACCTCCGACCGAGAATTGATCTTGCCGACCTGATGGAACAAGTTCACGAAATTAGCGCACTCGAACGACTCAGATTCCTCACATCGCACCCGAACGACATGTCGGTACGCATTCTTGAAGCCGTCCGTGACCTGCCGAAAGTGTGCGAAAACATCAACCTGCCGTTCCAGGCGGGCGACGACACGGTACTTGTGAACATGCGGCGCGGTTACACAATCGGCCAGTATTTGGAAAAAATATCACAGGTGAAAGAGATAATTCCTGGAGTGAACCTGACAACTGACCTCATCGTCGGCTTTGCGGGCGAGACCGACGATCAGTTCGAGCGTTCACTTGACGTTTTGCGTACTGTCGAATTCGACAAGGTCCACGTCGCCGCATACTCAAACCGTGAGGGAACGTTCGCCTCTCGGAAAATGACCGATGACGTTGAGCTGGCAGTAAAAAAACTTCGATTGGCCGCCGTTGATGAACTACAAAAAGAGATTCAAGCCCGTAAAAACGAAAAACTCGTCGGGAACGTTTATGACGTGCTGGTAGAAGGACTGAAACGGGGTCGACTGCACGGACGCAGTCGTGGCGATAAACTTATATATATCGACACAAAGCACTCACATGGCCCGAAGCTGGGTGAGACTATTCTGGTTAAAGTCACTTCGAGCTCTCCCTGGTCGCTCGAAGCGAAGCCAGAACCGGCGAAGTACACGGATCCGCCGAATCACGAAAATCGAGTAAACAGGGAAAAGGTACCTGTCGCATGACAACTGCGTTCAGCAAGCGGACCATCGTTCCGGTTACAGAATTGGAGCAGTCGGCGTTCTGCCAGACTGACGGCAACCTTCGGACAAAAACCCTCGAAGAAGAATTCAAAGCCGGTGTTCGCTGGCAGAAGGTGCCAACCCGTTACCTGAAACTTACTCCCGAGGAAATCACCGAAGGAATCGCCTTCGCCCGCAAGGAAATCGGCGATAAGGCCGTGCTACTCGGCCACCATTACCAGCGTGACGACGTGATCCAGTTTGCCGACTTCACGGGCGATTCATACAAGCTGTCAAAAATGGCGGCGGCGGCAAAAGACGCAAAATGGATCATCTTCTGCGGTGTCCACTTCATGGCCGAAACGGCCGACATACTCACGTCGCCCGACCAGAACGTCCTGCTCCCCAACATGGCCGCAGGCTGTTCGATGGCCGATATGGCAAAGCCGAGCGACCTCGTGGACTGCTGGGACGACCTGGAGTCGGTTCTTGGTACGACCGAGCGGGTTATTCCGATCACCTATATGAATTCAGCGGCTGCTATAAAAGCGCACTGCGGTAAGAACGGCGGTCTCGTCTGCACATCGTCCAACGCCGATAAGGCATTCGAGTGGGCGTTGGAGCGGGGCGACAAAATCCTGTTTCTGCCCGATCAGCACCTCGGTCGTAACACAGGCATCGCCCGTGGCATTCCCGCCGACGATATGGCTGTATGGAACCCACACCTGCCGATGGGTGGGTTAACAGACGCCGAGATCAGGAACGCCACGGTGTTGCTGTGGCAGGGACATTGCTCGGTCCATACACGGTTTACCGTCGATCAGATTAAAGCGGCGCGGGAACGCAACCCGGAAACGAACATCATCGTTCATCCTGAATGCACACAGGAAGTTGTCGCCGCTGCCGATATGTACGGTTCGACCGAGATGATCCTCAAGACAGTTAACGATGCTCCGGCCGGTTCTTCGTGGGGAATTGGCACCGAGATCAGCATGGTTCGCAGGCTCGCTGCCGATAACCCCGATAAAAATGTCTTCTGCCTCGACCCCGTTGTCTGCCCATGCTCAACGATGTACCGCATACACCCTGCGTATCTGCTCTGGGTTTTAGAGGGCATTATGGCCGGGCTTGCAATAAACCGCATCGAGGTTGAGCCCGAGACAAGACGCAACGCTCTGATCGCACTTGAGCGTATGCTCGAAGTCGCAGGCTAAAGCGGCCTCGACGATTCGTAGCGCTGAACTTAGAAGCAATCTCAAATAACGTTGACAGGCGATGACGTCTGATTGAACTTCCCCCACCTCTCTTCACGATGGGGAGGGAGTTTTTTTGAGATAATCACTTATCTGTTCATGGGTTCCTTATCCCCAGACCTGAAATCAGATTCGCCCGATACAAAAATTCCGAAAGAAGACGCATGCTCCCAAATCGTGGTGAACTTGATGCCATAATCGACCGGGCACTGGCCGAGGACTCGGTCGGGGCCGATATCACCACCGCAGCGCTAATCCCGCCCCACCTTGATGCCCGCGCCACTCTTGTACCGAAAGAACGGGGGGTAATCGCTGGTCTTGAAGTCGCCGCCGCCGTCTTCCGCCGGATTGACCCGGACATAGTGTTCGTTCAGCGGCTTCTTGACGGCGACCGAGTCGAAGGCGGTGAATCAGTCGCAACAGTCTCGGGTCGTATGGCATCCATCCTTACCGCCGAGCGTACGGCCCTGAACTTTTTGCAGCGTATGAGCGGCATCGCAACACTCACCAGCGAGTATGTTAAAGCGGTCGATGGCACCACATCGTCCATAGTCGACACGAGAAAGACGGCGCCCGGACTTCGTCTGCTCGACAAGTACGCCGTATCGGTTGGGGGAGGACGTAATCACCGGATGAGCCTGGCTGATGGCGTTCTGATAAAAGACAACCATCTGGCCGCGCTCCAGGCCGAGGGGATCAGCCTTTCTCAGGCGATCAAGCGGGCAAGATTACGGGCACCGCACACTGTCAAGATCGAAGTGGAAGTGGAGTCGGTCGAAGCAGCCGTGGCCGCCTGCTCTGCTGGCGCAGATATCGTGATGCTCGACAACATGTCGTCCGACAACATGCGTAAAGTGGTCGATCAGATTGGCGCCGATTGTACCGTCGAGGCCTCTGGCGGCATCACACTCGATAATATCGCCGAGGCTGCGCGGAGCGGAGTAGACATAATTTCGATAGGTGCGCTTACCCATTCGCCACGGGCAATGGACATCTCGCTCGATTTTGAACCTAAAAATGCCTGACCAATCCTCGTCTCGTCACAGGCATACACTGTCGTAGCACGGCTCCGGCCAAATAAGTCCGGTGAATTCATAGAAACGGTGTAGACCCGGAAAAAACATGTCGCCAGAATTAGCAGCGCATGTCTACTGACCCGATAGATTCTCGACCTTGAACCGACATATATTGTTTGCCCACCGTTCTCAACTTGCCGTGCTCATTCTTGGTGCCCTTGGTGCCATGGTTATTGTGTCGTGCACTGGTTCGGCGGATCAGAATGCCCAACCACAACCGACCGCAACTTTTTCTCCCGCGGATGCCACAGCTACCTGGGTTGCATTCGCTCCGGAAAAAAAACGGCTGGTTGAAGCGGCCCGAGATCAACAATTCCTACAGGCAACAATCACTGCTGCTACCGCGATAGCCGGTGGCAATTCCGCCGAGGCTGCGGTTCCGCCGCTGACCCTCACCGCACCACCACCTACCCCGGCTGCACCTCCGCAACGGGCAATCGCTACCGGCGAGGTAGACCGCATCGCTTTCTCCGATGGCAGAGGTTCGGTTCATACCGTCAACCCGGATGGCACCGGCCTTGTCGCTGTTGCCAGTGGCTCGTTGCAGAACGGGCAGTTCCACTACACCTTCCCGGTCTGGTCGCCAGATGGCGGCAGCCTGGTCTTCTCGTCGTTCCTCACCATAAGCAATTCAGTCGTGCAGAGTGCTTTGCACCGGGCCGATGCCGACGGGAACGGCACAATAGTCACAATTGCCGTCGATGACACTTCTCAGAGCGGCGTAGGCCCCGGTGTACCACATTTCTCGACATGGTCACCAGATGGCGAACGAATAGCGCTGACGACAAGCGGTGAATTCGGGATAGGCACGATACTTCTTGGCTCGTATTCAGGTGAGGTCCCACAGGGAATTGCGCTCGGCGCACCGATTTACATCAACTGGGCACCGGACGGCACTGCAATTTTGATACATCAGGCTGAAGGGTTGCACTTACTTCCAGTAACCTCATTTGGTGGCAGCGGTACCCCGGTCGCAATTGGTAATGGCTCTGTTTCGTTCAATTCGGCTTCATGGTCGCCCGGCAGCGAATCGTTCGCGTATGTCGAATCGTTGGGCGGGAAATCGTCTGTCGTAATCACCCAAAAGAATGACCTCGAAAATTTCGAAGTTGTAGCGGAAGCTGACGTAAGAGTCGGACTGGGATGGTCGCCCGACGGCAAGTACCTGGCAATTGCCCGCTCTTCTGGAGCGGCATTTAAGACCCTTTCCGTCTATTCTCCCGTCGATTCCACCGAACGGATCATCTACGAGGGCGACATCAGGGCGTTCTGGTGGTCGCCCGATAGCTCGAAGCTGGCGATAATCGAAGATTCGCCGGAGATCGAACTTGCCCACAGGTGGTCGATACTTGAACTTGAATCAGGTGAAGTCCAGCGGCTGGTCACGCAGGTTCTTTCAGACGAGTTTCTTTTTATCCAGGTCTTCTTCGACCAGTTCGTAGAATCCCATCTCATGTGGTCGCCAGACAGCACACGAATTGTGATCACTGGCGCGTTGCTGGATGTGGACAAAATCCTGAACTCGGGAGGCGCAGCCGACCTGCCGGAATCGTTCGATTCCCAAGTATGGGTGCTGGATGCAGCCGGAGTGGACGAGCCAGCCAGCATTGGACGTGGAACCATAGCCAGCTGGTCACCACGGTAGCCCGCTCTCTCGTAGATATGCGTTTCAGGCGACCGCTGCATGAACGGTCAGGCCAGTTCCGTGGACTATCTGCTACGTGCGTGTACAGGTTGCATCGTTGACGCCATTGGTGGCATCACACCTGTCTACGTGTCTGGCGATTGTATTGAGGCTGGACGTCGTTCAATGCTGCACGATGCCAAATCACCCGCCGTTGTGGATATCTCACTAGAATTCTTATTAAATCCTCGTGTGTCCGTAACTTTTAGATGAGAGGCCGGGCGAAGTCGTGTCAGTGGCCGACTGAGCAACCCCGCGGCCCCGGCAAAACTCTAAAATACGCGGCAACACACCGGTACAAGTGCGTTCCCCGCAGTTTTTCGTTCCCGAACTAAAATTCCTTGTTTACTTATCGACCTCAACTCGTTGCACTCTCACTGGCTGCCCTTGTCGCGCTGGTTATCGTGGCCTGCGCAGGATCGGCCGGTCAGGACGCCTTTTCGGAGCCGTCCGATACCTCCACCCCTGGCGCTACCACAGGCTCTGGGTCCGACAAGGGGACAGAGAGCGAGCTGGCAGATGACGAGGCCAACAACGACCAACAGCCGAGACAGGTAGCGACTCCAGAAGCCACAGTAGCAGCGAAGTCTGCCGCACCGACCCCCGCTCCGGCCCCAGAGCCCCCGACACCAGGCGCGACCCTCGCCCCGGCGACTCCGATCCCTTCGGCACCACCAAGGGCCGTGGCAACCGATGCCGTCGACCGCATAGCGTTTTCCGACGGTCGCGGCTCGGTGTTCACCGTGAACCCTGATGGCACTGGCGTTGCAACCGTAGCGAAAGGCTCCCTGTTTGGGGCAGAACCCAACTACACCTTCCCGGTCTGGTCGCCCGATGGTGGCAGCCTGGTGTTCTCGTCGTTCACTACCGAAGGTGGAACGGCCAATCGGCTCGCCCTGCACAGGGCCGATGCAGATGGCAAGGGCGCAATCGTCACCCTTGCAGTTGACGGCGCATCACAGGGTGGGTTGGGTCCGGGAATACCGCATTTCTCGGCCTGGTCACCCGATGGTGAATTGATCGTGTTCATAACGACCAGTCAATATGGGATAGGGACGATCCTGCTCGGTTCAAATTCTGGAGAATCGCCAACCGGCCTCGCCCTCGGTGCCCCGCTGTATGTCAGCTGGGCCCCGGACGGCACGTCAATCCTTGTCCATCAAGGTGCTGGCCTGAGTATTATTCCAATCACCCTTTCCGGAAGTGGCACACCCATCCCTGTCGGAACAGGTTCAGTCTCTTTCAATGTCCCATCATGGGCCCCCGATAGCCAATCGTTCGCACATCTCGAAAGCTTTCAGGGAACTTCCACTGTCGTATTAACCCAACTAAACGACATCAACAATCAAGAGATTATTGCGGAAGCAGACGCCAGGGTCGTGTTGCGGTGGTCGCCCGATGGCAAATACCTCGCCATCGCCAGGTCTTCAGGGGCCGGGGACGGGTTCCAGACCCTTTCTCTCTACTCTCCCGACGATTCCGTAGAACGGACTATCTACACAGGTCACATCACAGCGTTCTGGTGGTCGCCCGATAGCTCTAAACTGGCTGTCGTCGAAGACTCGCATGAGATCGACCTCGCCTATGAATGGTCAGCAGTGGATGTTGAATCTGGAGAATCGACCGCGCTGGTGACGCAGGTAATCGCCGCCGATTTTCTGTTCGTGCTGGCCTTCTTTGACCAGTACGCCGAATCGCATCGAATATGGTCGCCAGACAGCTCTCGAATCGTAGTAACCGGTTCGTGGCCGGACCGCGACGGCACAAATACACAGGGCATATCGGTAAGTTTTTCCGAGTCATCCGATTCCCAGGTATGGGTGCTGGACGCAGCCGGAGTGGAAGAGCCGATCAGCATTGGCAGCGGGACTATAGCCAGCTGGTCTCCGCGCTAGTTGCTCTCGGGCATGGTGAACTGGCCTGACTAATTTTGTGGCGATCATAAATGACACGCAAAAGGGACGCGGTTAAGAGAGGGGATACTTGCGGTTGATGGCATCCCGACGCGATTGATAAGAAACAACCATCCGCCAAACGCTCGCAAGGGCTGGCAGACTTGCAGGTAGTATCGCAGGCAGTATGGTGCCTTCAGTACTCTCGAGGAACTGAATTTGAGCGAAATACATCGCTAGGCCCAGTATGACATAGAGACATAAGTGCCCTCCATTCTCTTTCCATGGCCACACGTATATCGCCAAAAAAATCACCGATCCAAGTTGTACAAGTGCGATGATGATCACTATTGGCGGTTGATCGTTGCTCGTAAAATCAATGCTCAGAGAGAAAAGCAAGGCGACGCAGAAGACGTTAATTAAGACGATCACAGCATTGCCCACCATTGCTAAGTGCAGGTCTTCAAGTTCTCTACTTCTCTGAGACTGCTTATAGGAGATACTCTGCGCTGCCCGTTCTTTCTTAAGCCTTGCCAGATAGTCGCGTTGCGCGGCTTCCTCACGTACCAGGTCTTGGTATTCTGGGGAAACAGGCAGCTTCTGCCGTTCGGAAATATGATAAATCGCGGACTGTAGTCTGGCCCGTGGGACGTACAGGCCCATAACTCCATCTCTCAGTTCGGATACTAAGTCCTCGCACCGCTCTTCCAGCTCGCTGATCCTGTCTTTCATGGCAGATTCTTGGTTGCGAACAGCATTCTCGGCTTCGTGTTGCGCCGTTCTTGCCAGTGGGACGGCGTCGAGATATCCGAAGTAGCTGTCAGTTTTGAAGCTGTCCTCTGCGTCCCCCATCGCGCCCTGGGCCTGCCAGCATTCCGAAGGTGATTCCTCGGTTGCGTTCCATCGCACCATGTAGTCGAGGCTCTCCTGTGCAGACCTCAGTTCACTCAGCGCTTCTTCTTTCGCCTCGCCACATGCGGTTAAGACCAATGCCGTGGCGC
>CAYLWG010000138.1:7529-7917 GCA_964387235.1 uncultured Dehalococcoidales bacterium | reverse complement strand
CACTCCAACTGGCCTCAGCCATAACATGGAGTACCTAATTGTCGATTAGCCCTAACCTGCCAGGAGAGTGCCGCTAAATCCACATCGGCTGGATTGCCAATGAGACGCGTGTAGCCCCAGAGGTAAGTCCCTCGACTCCGCGGACTCCGCTCGGGAAATCGGAAATGGCGTCACTTACTGGTGAGTCGTGTCGTAACAGGTACAACGCATTCCCGAGCCTCCGCTGAAACAACCAGATTTCCCGACCCCTGCGGAGGGACCTCGCGGGTTAAGACCTGACCTGCCAGGAGAGTGCCGCCAAATCCACATCGGCTGGCTTACCAGTGAGACGCGTGTATCCGCGGAGGTCCCTCGGCTCCGCGGACTCCGCTCGGGAAATCGGAAATGG
>CAYLWG010000138.1:0-7511 GCA_964387235.1 uncultured Dehalococcoidales bacterium | reverse complement strand
TTGCTGGTGAGTTGTGTCGTAACAATTACGACGCCCCACGCCCCACGCCATACGCGGATACGCCAAACCTACGGCTGGTAGTCGGGGTCCTCGAACGGGTAGAGCGGAATCCTGCGGTTCTTGAACTCAAACGTATCGAGGTCTGCTGAGGTCACACCGGGTGAGTTCACCACGATAATCTCGGCTGCAATCGGCTGATATGCGGGCCGCGGCGAGCTCACACCCTTCGCCACAACCACCCGGTAATCCTCGGGGTTAATGCCAATCGAATACATCTGAGCACGGGCCGTATTACCTGTGCGTTTCGACGTCAGCAGTATCGTCATGCCGTCCACAGTGTTGAAGCGCACCCTCAGGCCGTCATCGTAAAACTTGAACCCACCATGCGTCGGCCGCGTCTCTTCGTAGGGGCCATCATCGATATTCGCCACCGTCCCGGTAATTAGAATCGGCTCGCCGTGCATGTCGTCGGTCTTCCCGCCCACCTCGACCGCAATTTCGGCTCCGACTCCGGCAGCGACCATCATCTTCACGGCCTCGGGATCGTAAAGAGTCTGCAAAAATCCTTCGACGCCCATCTCTATTGCGACCTTCATAATGTGGGTCGAATCGGCTGAAGAGCCACCGCCGATATTGTCGCCAACGTCCATCAGTACGATGGGCCCAAGATGGGAATGGTCTGACGGAACGTTCTCAGCAAGCGCGGAACCATCGTCGGGCAGGAAATTTTCCACTCCTTCCGGCTTCGGGCCAACGTAGCGTTCCATGGCCTGAGTAAGCGCATCTTTGATACTCGGCACCGGCCTGTTGAGGTCTACCCGCTTCTCCCACGCCCTCGCGGCCATCCACTTTGCCGTTTCTTTCGCCGCGTCTGCATCGCCATCTGAAATGGCAATCCACGACATGCCCATCTCTACGACATCGGCATACGGGTAGCCCTCAGCAATAGACGTATCGAGAATGCCCGGCCGTTCGTTCGCCTCGACGCAGTCGTCGACGAGGCCTTTCATCGGCTCCTGCCCGGTGAACTGCTTGACGATATTTACAAGCATCGGGACCATTTCGATGTACTGAACCGGCTTAATTTCGCCAATCACAGTTCGGTAAATCAACTCCGCCGTCTTTCGCCCGCGCTGCCTACAATCGAGATGCGGGCAGGTCCGCCAGACCACGCAGATATCGGTATTGGCAACCGTTTCTTCCGAGATGTTTGAGTGCATGTCGAGCGTCATGCCGACCGGCACATCGGGGCCTACGATCTCCCTTACGACCCGGGTGAACTCGGCGTCCATATCGGGGAATTCCTCGGAAACAGCAGCGCCATGATTGCATATCAGCACAGCGTCCCACGGCCCCTGATCGCGCAGCATGTCGAACATCTCGGTCGAAATTCGGTCGTAGGCGTCTTTTGTGATCGTACCGATAGGGCCGGTGTTGGCGTACATAAGCGGTACGGCCTCGAATCCAAGCTCTTCAGCAGCCTGCAGGTAGCCGGTCATCGTGTACTCGGCCTCGCCGTACTGTTTCACGATTTCCTGCCCGCGCAGCAAAAGGTGGTTCTCAAACTCTTCGTAGGTTGTCGGAACCTTTGAAAACGTGTTGGTTTCGTGCGAAATACCGAGAATGGCGAATCTCATTTTGTGCTCCAGTAAAAATGCACTTAACTAGAAAATATCTTCAGGACATCATCGGGGCGGTACGGGCACCATCAGGATGACGGTCGTGATAATACCTCTACCCACGTCGGTTTGAACCCGGCAGCGAGGGCGGTTCTCATCGAGGGTATGTTCGATGTGGAAGTTCCGTAGTAGGGCAATTTTCCAGCTTCGAGTACCTCCCGCGCAACTGCGGAAGTCATGACGGTCGCCAGGCCGTGCCCCTGATGGCCCGGTGTGACATCGATGCCAAGCTGCCACATGTATGGCGAATCGGCAGATGCCCCGCAAACACCGACTACCTGCCCTGCGTGTTCAGCAACAGCGGCGATCATCGTGGGGCGGGCGGTTTCGGATGGGTCTTTAGCTATCGAATAACGCCATTTGTCCCGCTGTTCGATGCGATCGGCACCGTCCCGATCCACGATCTTCACCGTGTATCCATCGGGTACTTCTACATGCACCAGGCTGTTCAGTGAGACTGCGAACCGCGGGAATACACCGTATAGCGTTAGGCCTTCAGGCTTGATGAAATCGGCCATCCTGCCGAGTTGTGCAGGCATGAAAATGCTGTCGCGGGTCGCTTCGGCCACGGGCCCGAAAACCTCTTCAGCCCAATCGAGGTGCGGCTCATCGACACAGATCACTCCCCCGGTGCCCAATGAGGCGATTGCGATCTTGCCGGGATGAGGTGGAAACAGGCGGTGAGCCGGATTTTCATGACCGTTTGGGTCTCGCACAGCGAAGTGAACCCGCCCGTCGGTCAGGTCAGCAGTTGAACACGACAACTCGGCAATGAGCATCGTGATCACCGTGTCTCGAACGTCTTGACTGGTCTTTATCAACGCCAAACCGGGTTCTCCCGCGCAAAAGCTTACTCTGCTCTGATTCGGTGCCGAATCCCGCGGCATGGGATTTGCGATCGGTCAGTTCATCTCCACTTCCCTGGAAAAGAGATATGAAACATACCCTTCCATTGGCCACTGGCCAATGGATCATGTATCTCGCAACTGCCGCATTGAACGCGTGGGTTATCGCCTGCGGACACGTGAGCGCAGTGCCAACAGCGCCAGCGACATGCTCACTACTCCAACACCGAGCACGGCTCCTACGCCTACGAGCAATTTTTCGATATCCCACCCTTCAGAAATCAGTGAACGCAGCGCATCCAGTAGATACGTCACGGGGTTGTATGTGGCGATGGTCGCCATCCATCCCGTCAATGCCTCTTTCGGTAAAAATATCGGCGTCAGGAACACGAACGGCAAGAACAACAGGAATGACGAGTTGACTGCCGCAGGACTTCCAGTCTTTAGAGCGATCGCGTAAGGAAACCCGGTGAACACCAGGCCCCAGAGACCGGATATAAGCACGAAAACAACAACGCCAAGTGGACCAGTAGCGAACCCGACACCCAGAGCGAAACCGAAGGCGAGAACCGGCAATGTGAGCGCAACTACCAGAGAGAAATCGGCGACCATCAGCCCAAGCAGCAGGGCCAGTCGGTTCACCGGCGTGATAGAGAGTCGGTCGAAGTAACCAGTCTGTATGTCGGTAACTACCGTAACGGCGCGTGAAATACCTGTGACGGCAAAAATAATGGCTACAGGTAGCTGGAATTCCTTGTAATTGATGCCTGGAATTCGCTCTGCAGTGTCCTGTAATGCGCCGATGGTGATAGCGAACCAGAACACCGGAAATATCAGAGCCGGTACGACGGCTTCAGCATCCCGCGGGATGGAGCGGAGCGCGCGAATTGCGATTGCCTTTACTCCGCTTAAAAAACCTACCGGTCTTGCCCGAATTCTGTGCGGTGCGCTTGCTGATGCGATCATGACGCCACCTCCTCTTTGCTTTCTTCACCCGGCATCCGCTCGCCAGTCACCTGCAGGAAAACATCGTCAAGAGTCGGGGTGCGCAGGGTTATCTCGCGAATGTTCACTCCAGACTGATTCAGCGCGACAGCGACATCGCCAATCGACTCAGCACCGTTTTTGACACTGATGGTCAGTTCGCCATCCCGTGCGTCCACCTTCTCGACCCCTTGAATTCCCCTGACAGCCATGTCTGCAATATGTGGATCGCCTTCGATTTTTGTGACGATTACGTCAGAACCGATAGACCGTTTCAGTTCTGTTGGAGTCCCTTCGACCACCAGTTTCCCCTGCCTGATGATTCCAACGCGGTCGGCAAGTTCATCGGCTTCTTCGAGATACTGCGTGGTAAGGAAAATGGTCACGCCGTAATTTTTGTTAATTCCGATGATTTCCTTCCATACCCTGACGCGGCTAATGGGGTCGAGCCCGGTCGTTGGCTCGTCAAGAAACAGCACTTCGGGGTTGTGTATCAGAGCAGCAGCAAGGTCGAGTCTGCGTTTCATACCGCCCGAATAAGTGCCGATCTGCCTGTCGATCGCGTCCCCGATGTCGATAAGAGTCGACAATTCCTGCATGCGCTGATCGATTTCTCGACCGGTCAAGCCATATAAACGGCCTTGGAGCCGCAAAAGTTCGCGTCCCGTTTGTTTATTGTCGAGCGCCGCATCCTGTAGCACCGCCCCGATGCGCAGGCGCACTTCCTTCGCATTCCTGACTACATCCAACCCTCCAACGGTTGCATGGCCCCCGGTAGGTACCAGCAAAGTCGTGAGCATGCGCAGGGTCGTCGATTTTCCGGCACCGTTCGGCCCCAGAAATCCGTAGATTTCCCCTTTCGCCACCGATAAATCGAGGGAATCCACCGCCCGTACCTCTTTGAAATCCAGCAAGAGACCTTCACTGGTAACCGCAAAATCGTTCAACGGGACTACTCCTGAACTCGAAAGTTCCGTTTGTTTGACATCAGGTTTGTTGCGCTGCCCGTCGAATCGTCTTAATCCAACCCTGTAGCAACCTCGTAGTGAATTACGGTCGGGGCGTGAATTACGATGTGGGCCTGGCCGATTGGCGTGGGCTGTCTCACTCAGAGATTTCGACTCCGCCCATGAACACGCGTCCATCGATCGTGAGGGTGGGCCCAGAGCGTGATTCTTTCCCGTCCGGCCCGTCGGGGCGATTGACCTCTACCTGCGCCATCGTCAGTTCGGTTTTTATGTCGAGCTTCCAGTCGTTAGGTATCCGAATCTTGTATTCGCCAAGAATTATGTCGAGCGTTAGCGTCGCTCCGTCTTCAGGCAGCTTGGCCATCGATAAATCGATCCCTTCGCTGGCAAGCTTCACCCTCGCCTTGCTGCCTGTGTATTCGCCTTCGACCTGACGCCCACCGCC
This sequence comes from uncultured Dehalococcoidales bacterium, assembly GCA_964387235.1. GTDB lineage: Bacteria > Chloroflexota > Dehalococcoidia > Lucifugimonadales > Lucifugimonadaceae > Lucifugimonas. Next base: position 2,590 of record CAYLWG010000138.1, on the reverse strand, counting down.
GGAAAAGAAACCACCAACGTCACGACTTGGTCCGGTCCGGCACTGATTTTTCCAGCGTCGTCCGCGTCCATGAAACTTCATGCCGAATCCACGCTTGTTACGCCTCCGATTGCCAGCTCCGAAGATGATCGACACGCCTACCGCGATTGCCAGCGCGGGCCAGAGGTCGACGAAGCTTTTATCGTCGATCAGATTTTGAGCCAAAAGTATCCCCCCGAGAGTCATCATCATCAGGCTGCCGAACCCTGGCACCAGGCTCCTACCTGCCCAGCCGAAAAAGCCGAGTGCGATCACCAGAACGGGCCAGTAATCTCCCGGAATATCATTGCCGGAAATATCGAATTTATCGAACAACAGTGCTGCCCCGACAAGAACGATGATGAGTCCGAACACAATTCCTTTTGTTTGCATTGTTTTTCTCCTATTCGACGAAAACTTTGACGGCGTGATTGTCGATAATGGCGTCGATACTGAGTTCCTGTAGAGCTTCGATCAGCTCATCAAGTGCGCTGCCGCTCAACTTTGAAATGTCAGACATATAGCCTTTTTCTAGCAGAGTGCCCTGCACCATTTTTCCGGTATCTCCCGGGAGCAACGAGGCTAAGTTCACTCCCGCCCGGACTATCTTCAGAGGAATCCGAATGTTGACGTGATGATGATCTTTTTTGCTATCTGAATTTTTCATACTCTCAATAGGCTCGACCATTATTCGAATGAACTTCGGGTCGCTAACTCCCCCGGCGGAGATTGCCGTTGTCAGGCTGTCGGACGATGCTGCGTTGGCCTTTCCAGCGGTCAGTTGCAGCAGGCGTTCAGCCTCTTCGACAGAGACTTTTCCTGCGGCGAGTAGTTCAAGTATTTGTTTTCGCTCAGAAGTCATTTACAGATCGTTCTCGTAACTTTTTAGTGCGACAGCCAGCCAGATATATGGTCAGATCAGAAAAATCTCAAATTTCGTTCGGTCGTTATGCACCTCGACACGCAGGCCCTTTGTTGCGCAAACCATTTCGTAGGCAGCCAGAGAAATTTGGATCACCTTCCAGAAACGGGATATGCGACCGGTGACTACCATCCCGATCATCACGAACGGCAGGAACAACAGCCACAGAGCGAGTACTAATGGCCATAAAAGAAATAACGGAAGCCACAGGCCGAACCAGCGGAACCTGATCCACGCGACCATCGGCGGGGTCAAAGTGATTTCCTGCCAAACCTGCCAAAAGAGAAGCCAGAATCGTTCACGACATTCTCCTGATGGCTTCCTCGGCTGAAATCTCGCCGGAATCAAGCCGGGCAAGTATTTCGGAGTTGTCCGTTTGAGCCGGGGCCGGTTCTGTGAGCGGGAGTCGGTCGGAAATTCGCTTCAGCCGGTTTTTCACCGTTGGATAGCTAATCCCGAAAATACGTTCCATCTCCTTGATCGACCCACTGGCCTGAATGAACGCCATGACAAAAACCTGGTCCTCGGCGGTTATCTGTGCCAGCGGCGGAAGTTCGAATTCACCTTCGATCGAGATGTCTGTCTCAGTGAGCTTGATTCTCTCGACGATAAACACCTCGCCCTGAGTTAGCCGTGTCAGTTCCTGCCAGTCGTTCGCCAAGCCATCCTCCTGTAATACGTTAAGTATCATGGCATGAAACATTGAATAAATCAAGTTATGAATTGATTATATTGAATATAACGGGCAATTTCAGCTCAATGCGAAAACATAACGAACGCTCGACTTACCCTCAACATGCGCCTCGGTCTGCCCTGACCCTGTAAAGTTCTTTCCCGTTGATTACCGGCAATCGCCAGCGCATATTCTCGATCAACGCCAGACGAATAGGACACTCCCTAATGCTCGAACGCTTCAAGGTTCCGGAAAAAGATCGTGTCTACGTTTCAAGTGATCGAATCCGGGCGGCGACCGAAGCGATTTTCAGGCACAGTGGTGTTCCGGCCAAAGAGGCGGCAAGCTCCGCGGACGTGCTGATAATGAACGATCTTCGGGGCGTCGAATCGCACGGTGTCTCGAACGCCGTGCGCCGCTATGTTGCCGAGTATGGTTCGGGAAAACTAAACCCGACGCCGAAGTTCAGGGTCACCCGTGAATCGAAGACCACCATGACTATCGACGCCGATAACGCGCTCGGTACACAGGTCGGTCCCTGGGCCATGCAGCAGGCAATCGACAAGGCAAAAGAGTTTGGAATGGGTGCAGTTGCAGTTACGAATTCTGGGCATTTGGCCGGGTGTGGTTACTACGCCATGATGGCCGCCGACCAGGGAATGATCGGGCATTGCATGACGGCGGGCGGATCGCACCAGACAGTGCCGCCGTGGGGGTCGAAGCCAGTTATGGGCACCAACCCCATCGCCTGGGCTGGTCCGGCACGAACGATGCCGCCGTTCCTGTTCGATGTTGCAACAACGCAGGTCGCCAACAACAAAATCGGGCTGGCTCGCCGCACGGGTGCGAAGATTGCGGGCGGCTGGATTACCGATCTCGATGGCGAACCGATCTTGGACGAGATTTATCCTCCCGACGATGGCGAGTATTACCTGCTGCACATTGGTGGCACACGCGAAAACGGGTCGCACAAGGGC
>CAYLWG010000137.1:0-7946 GCA_964387235.1 uncultured Dehalococcoidales bacterium | reverse complement strand
GTTGCCTCGGCCACCGGGATTCGGCCCTCGGGCATCCCGACAAAGCTCACGGCCTGTTGTACCGCCATCGCCAGAGCCAGTCCGTTGGGGTTTGCGAGGCCGATGTCTTCAGCAGCCGATATCACCAGCCGTCTGGCGATGAAAACAGGGTCTTCGCCCGCATCGATCATCCTTGCAAGGTAGTACAGTGCCGCGTCGGGGTCGGAAGCGCGAATCGACTTGATAAAGGCCGAAATCGTGTCGTAGTGCATGTCGCCCAGCCGGTCGTAGCGAGATTGACGCTGTAGTGATTGCTCCATCGTTTCGAGCGTCACACTGATCTGCCCCGATTCGTCTTTCGCAGTCGATTCGACCGCGAGTTCCAGCGTATTCAGGGCCGATCTTGCATCGCCGTTAGCGACTCGTAGCAGGAAATCTCGGGCATCTTTCGACAGCGTTATCCTGTCGCGCCCAAGCCCGTGATCCGCATCAGTGATCGCCCGGTCGATTATCTCGGCGATATCGTCGTCCCTGAGCGGTTCGAGGGTGTAGACCCTGGTACGTGAGAGTAGTGGCGAAATCACTTCAAACGACGGGTTCTCGGTCGTAGCACCGATGAGCGTGACCGTCCCTTCCTCGACATGCGGCAGTAGCCCGTCCTGCTGCGATTTTGAAAACCGGTGAATCTCATCGATAAACAGGATGGTGCGCCGACCGGTCTCGCCAAGCCGGTCATTGGCCGCAGCCATAACCGCACGAACTTCTTTCACGCCCGACGACACGGCACTCAACTGCTCGAAGTGAGAACCAGTCGCCCCGGCGATCAGGCGTGCGAGGGTCGTCTTACCGCTGCCCGGTGGCCCCCAGAGAATCATCGATGGCACACGGTCTTCGTCGATCGCACGCCTGAGTACTTTGCCTGGAGTCAGGATGTGCTTCTGGCCGACGTACTCATCGAGGTTTCTGGGCCGCATTCGAGTAGCCAGTGGCGCTATGCGTTCCTGGAGTTCACGCCTTTGATGGTCAAACAGGGTCATGTTGGTATTCAGACGGAAACTGATAAGGTCTGGTGGTCGGGCAATTTTGCGCCTGTTCCGGTGCAGGCCTCGTGGCAGACAGGTTACGCTAGTTGCCAGTTATTACCGGTGTTATCTGTCTCGGCAGTGCCAGACGCTATCGTCTAAACCGGAGCCGGGGAGTCCGGAGCAAGTAGCTATCTACGCGGCAGAGCTTTTGGAACTATCGAATTGTTGGCACGACGGTTGAACGCTTTGTGACCGCCGTAGTTCATCTCGGCTATCGTGATACCGTCGCCGCCGTCCCCGTATGAACCGGGATAATGCCTGAGTACCAGCGGGCTTTTCGATAGTGTTTCGCGGGCGATCGTCTTCAGAACTCCGGTTCCGTGGCCGTGATTAATACGAGAAACATGAAGCCGTGCGTCGTAGCAGTTCTGAAGGTGTCGCTCGATTGCAATAATCGCCGCCTGTGCCCGCATCCCGTGAAGGTCGATCTCGATCTCGACCGGCTCCAGCCCTCGGACTCCTGCCGAAGTCCATTCCTGCTCAGTTGCGGGCCGTGGCCGTTTGCGTTTTTTCGGGCTCATCGCAGGCCGCTCATTGATTTGCCTGATCTAACGCAAACTTTACCGCCTCGACCACCGCCGAATCCTGTTCCGGCAAAACGGTTCTTGGATCCAGCAACACTCGGTCGTTTTCGATCCTTGCCACAACTGCGAGAGGGCTACGGCGGAGACTGGCGGCGAATGCGTTGGCCCAGGCTCCCGAACTCTTCCCGCCACCGTGTTTGGGTTCTATTGCCAGTAACGTGGTTGGCAACGTCTGGCCCGGAAGCGAACCCCCACCGATAGCCGATCTGCCCCGTTCAACTAATCCTGCCCCGATCTTTTCGCACCAGGTTTCGGCTCTGGTCTCGAGATCCGATTCACTTGCCGAAATCATGGCCCAGATCGGAATTTCAGACTCATGTGAACCCTTCAAATACGAAACCAGTGTCGATGCAATGGCTGAAAGCGTCATTTTGTCGATCCGCACTGCCCGCGCCAGCGGGTGCTTCGACACTAAATCCACCCACTGTTTTTCTCCCGCTATCAGCCCGGCCTGTGGGCCACCGAGCAGCTTATCGCCCGAAAACAGCGTTAACGCGGCTCCGTCTGAAACCGATTCCTGCACCATCGGCTCCTGATCCAGACCGTATTTTCGGGTGTCTACAAGGCAGCCGGAACCGAGATCGTTTATTACCGGAATTCCATGCTTTTTTCCCACGCCCACCAATTCATCGAGGCCAGCGACATGGGTGAAGCCTTCGACAGTGAAGTTACTGGGATGCACTTTGAGAATCGCTGCCGTGTTCGGAGTTACGGCCGAATCGTAATCAGCCGCGTACGTCCGGTTGGTTGTCCCGACTTCTACCAGTTTCGCTCCCGACTGGCGCATCACATCGGGAATCCTGAAACCGCCGCCAATCTCAACCGCCTCACCCCGGGAAACGATCACCTCGCTCTTACTATTACCCTGTGCGCTGCCTGCAACAGCCGCGAGCGTAAGCAAAACCCCCGACGCATTGTTGTTGACCGCTATCCCTGCCTTTGCCCCTGTGACCTGCGAGAGCAAATCGGAAATATGCGTATTTCGCGAACCACGTTTTCCCGTTGTTAGATCGAACTCAAGGTCGGAATAAATCGACGCAGAGGCCGCCGCCGCCGCCGCTGCAGCGGGGCTCAGGGGTGCTCGACCGAGATTGGTGTGGAGTACTACCCCGGTCGCATTAACGACAGGGCCAGGCCAGTGACCCCAAGCCCGGTCGGCCCGTTCTAAAATCTGCGCCGCCAGCATTTCGCTACCAAACTGACCATCAACAGAACCGCCACCGTCTTTGATCGCTGCTCGGGCGCGAGCCAGTACATCTCTCGCCAGTGTCGTGACCGCATCGTGGGAAAAATCGCGCAGCAGCGCAGCCACTTCATCAGTTTGAAGTAACGTGTCGACAGACGGCAGCGACCTGTATGCGGACTCTGTCAAATAGTCTCTTCCAATCCGTGTTCGTTACCCTGAAATATCGATTCGTACTTGTTTCGCTGGCTGGTCAGTCGAAACCCGTACGCTTCTGGTGAGCAATTTCAAGTACAAAAGTTTACTACTGCAAGCCGGTGGTTCCGAAGGGAATTACCCCTGCGGCCCTGCTGGTACGAGCGTAAGATTTATCAGTTAGCCACTTTTCCAAACGTTTCCGAAAGGGAGCATCAGTGTTGGTCATCGGACTAACCGGCGGCATTGGCACCGGTAAAACAGAGGTTACGCGCATACTGCGTGATCTCGGGGCAGTGGTGATTGATGCTGATGATGTAGCGCACCTGTCGTACGGGCCGGGAACCGCGGCACACAGCGCGATAGTGGGCCTGTTCGGGCAAAACATTCTGGACCATTCAGGTGTGATCGACCGGAAAAGTCTCGGGACGATAGTGTTCTCGGACCAAAAAAGGCGTGTGGAACTTGAAGCGATCGTGTGGCCGGCTGCGCGGGAACGGATAGAGAGCATGCTGGCAATAGAGAGTGAGCGCGGCGCGCAGGCTGTAGTGATCGAGGTTTCGAAGCTATTCGAAGCCGGTTGGGATGAACTGGCGGATGTGGTCTGGACAGTTGAAGTTAAGTCTGGTGACACTGGCAAGCGTGAAGTTGTCGGGCGTGTTCAGGCCCGTTCAGGCCGAAGCGGAAGCGGAATCGAAGCCGATACCGATATTGGCGCAAGGGTCGCAGCGCAAATGAGTCGTGAAGAACGTTTTGAGCGGGCCGATGTAGTGATCGAGAACATTGGGACGCTCGGTGATCTACGAGAACAGGTAAAAACCGTGTGGGAGAGCAACCGGAACCTACCGGAAGCATCGAAATAAAAAGTGCTGAACTTCAGATAACAGACCGTAAGCAAAAAGTTCGTCGTCAACAGACGATGAGAAAGAGCCTCAGGGCGCGATAACCAATGGCCACAAAGCAGGATTACAAAGAACGTAACGTCCAAGAGTACTTCGTCTCGGAAGAACCGTTTTACATACCCTCTTCCGATGAAATCGAGATATTTGAATCGGCCTACCGGCAGCGCATTCCCATACTCCTGAAAGGGCCGACTGGAACCGGGAAAACCAGGTTTGTCGAGCACATGGCATGGCGACTCAGCGAAGGGATCGCTGCAGTTAATCCCGGCGAATCATCCAAGAACGGCACTGGTCGTAAACTGCCGTTGATTACAGTCGCATGTCACGAAGACCTGACAGCGAGCGACCTGGTTGGGCGCTACCTGCTCGATGCGGACGGCACTCGCTGGATAGACGGCCCGCTTACACGGGCAGTCAAATATGGCGGCATCTGCTACCTCGATGAGATCGTCGAAGCACGGAAAGACACAACGGTCATCATTCACCCGCTGACCGACCACCGCCGCACGCTGACCATCGACAAACTCGGGACGGTCATCGACGCCGCCGATGGATTCCTGCTGGTTATTTCCTACAACCCCGGCTATCAGAACGCACTGAAAGACCTGAAGCACAGTACTCGGCAGCGGTTCGTGGCTCTGGAGTTTGATTTCCCAGCGGAAGAGCAGGAAGCCCTGATTATCAGCCATGAATCGGGCTGCGATATCGAAATCGCAGAAAGACTCGCGAGGCTGGGCGTGAAAATCAGGAATCTTCGGGATCATGGCCTGGAAGAAGGGGCGAGTACACGAATGCTTATCTACGCCGGACGGCTAATCAAGGAAGGCGTCTCACATCGCCGGGCATGCCAGGTGTCGGTTACGTGGGGCATTACCGACGACCCACAGGTGCAACGCAGCATCGACGAGGTTGTAACTTCGATCTTCGCGTGACCAACAGCAAATTCACGATAAGCAGGCTTGAAACTGCCCTCAGATCGCACTCCGGCATCGAACACCGGAAGCAGGGCAGTGCCACAGGCGCGCCAGTGCCAGCGCCAGTGCCAGCGCCAGTGCCAGCGCCAGTGCCAGCGCCAGTGCCAGCGGCAGTAACGGTGCTGTTCAACATCACGAACGATGAAGCCTGCGTCCTGATGATTAAGCGTGCAAGCTCTCTGACCCACCACAGTGGGGAATGGGCATTTCCGGGGGGAATGATCGAGGAGTCCGACAGTTCACCGCTAGATGCCGCCCTGCGGGAGACCAACGAGGAACTTGGGGTTGATGCAAAAGACATTGATGTCTGGTGCGGCATGACTCCGGTCGACACTTCGACCGGGTTCGTGGTCTGGCCTTATGCGGGCCGTATTCGCGATCACCTGACTCTGGTTCCACAGGAAAGTGAAGTGGCTGAGGTGGTCAACGTGCCGGTCAGTGTCTTCGTTAATAAAAAATATAAGCGATCCATCACACTTATTCGCGATGGCAGCATCAGGACTATGGACGCATACGCTTATGGCGACCGGATCATCTGGGGCGCATCGGCCAGAATCATCACAAATACAATCGATATCGTGAAAAACGCAACATGACTGATTCAGACAACGGCCCGAACAAAAAGAATGACGGCAATCAGGACAAGACGTTGAATAGTTCTGAAGACACGAAAATACTGGGGGCAGTACCGGTCACTGAACTGGCGAGGCAGGAACTTGCCGGGTTTCCGGCACCTGTACTTGAACGCTATGAGAGCGCCCTTAAGAAACTAACCGGACGCCTTGCCGACGAAACGTGCGAGCAGTGGGCTTCAGAAGGCCTGGAGATAGTCCGTAAGACCGTCCGGTCATGGGAGGCCGCTGCTGAATTCTTCGACGCCTCTGTCGCCGTTCAGCGTCAACTTCCCTCAGGCCAGTTCCTGAAGTGGGCAAAAACCGGCACATCGCTCTGCGCCGATTCACCATCGCTGGCCGTTGCATATTTCAAGTCTTCACCAAAAGCGATGCTCAGGCTGCGGCCCCGCTATATCGACGACTGGGGAAACGTATGTCGCGCCCTTTACCGGGGTACCTGGAAATCGTCGGCGCTGTCATGCCGACTTTTCGAGGCGACACCAGCGCTTCTTGAAACTCTGTCATTTGAAGAATTCTGTCATTTTGGTGAATTTCTAGAAATCCTGTCACGCCGTTCCTACGATCAGGCTGGCGATGCGCTTGGCGCAGGAATTGACCTGTTTCCGAAAATATCGGGTGATGTCGATGGGTTCATCAACCTTGCACAGATCGTCGCTGAAAAGTCGTGGCGCGAAACGGCCGGTCTGTTCGATTCAGCAACTGCCTCTCTCATCGAGTTGGGATCCCAGCACCGTGCCCCGCTGATAACGCTGGCGCGCCGCCTCGCCGTAACGGGTGTCAGTGATGCAGCAGCTGTACTCAAAGATGGTGCGAACACGCTGGGCCGGGTGCCGACGGACACTCGAGACCGCCTGTTGGAAATGACCGATAGCATCGCTGCAGTTTCGGCTCCAGCCGCACCGGAATTTCTTAGAAAAGTGCCCGACGTGCTCGAACGCGTCACGTTTGAGCAGATGGTTCAGTGGCAAACGGAAGGGGTAAAAGCCGCACGGGATAGCGACGAGGCGGCGATTTCCTACTTCAAACTCGAATCTCCCCGCTCACTGGAGATGCTCGACTCACTTTCATCGTCGATCGAACTGAGCCGCGTTCGTGAAATCATCCTCATGTATTGCCTGGCGCTTACAGGCCGTTCAATCGATATTCAGGCGGCCCAACACCTCGCAGATAAGAACATTGGCTGGTTCCAGGGCGAACTGCCCACGACCGAAGGCACGACTATCTACATGCCATCGGTAATCAACCGGTACACGACTAAAGAAGAAAATTTCGGTTTTTTCAAAGTCATCTCAACGCACCAGATCGGCCATATCGAGTTTGGTTCATTCACATTCGATTTCGTAGTCCCGTCGAACCTGTTTGATGACCTCCGCCCACGGCTTCCCGGTGCTAAAGAGCTTCAGGCGGCAAGAGCAGCCGATGAAGACGCCAGAGCAAAGGCGAAAAAACCTCAAGTGGTCATTTTCGGTCATGAATCGCCCACTGGGCGAGTTTCCGATAAATCAGGCGAATCAGAATCATCAACAGATTCATCGAAACCCGAATTTCTGACCGATATGAGCAGATTTTTTGACCTGTTCCACGAAAGACGCCTTGCACTCGACGTATTTACCGTTCTCGAAAGTTCTCGTGTCGACGGCCACGTGGCGGAGCAGTACCCCGGCATAATGGCGATGTACGACGTCGTCCGCTCGGCGGCCCTGGAATCACGCCCAGAAATCACCGACCTGCCCGCACGAGAAGCCCTTGTCGAATTCATGATCCGGGTCAGCCTCGGAAAAATCGATGACATGCTTGTGCCTTCGGAACACAAAGAGGCCGCAAAGAAGTTGCGCCGCCTGATCAGGACGGTCACATCTCGAGAAGCATCGGTCGAGGATGCGGCTGAAGCGGCGATACGGGCATATTCGTTATTGATCGATATTAAAAACGAAGAACTAGACAACGATGATTTCGAGCAACTAGAACCCGAGGAAGAAGATAAATCTGCCGATTCTGGTGACGATGAAGATGTGGTCGACCCGGAAAATGTGATCCAGCAGTTCATGGAACAGCCTTTGCCCGATAGTGAGTCAGGAAACGATTCTGATGGGGGACAGGACGAGCAGGAACCTGGTGATGAACCCGGAGATGACTACTCCTCACCGCAAGAGGTGGACTACCGTGGCGAGTTCAAGCCTGAACTTTCCCAGCTTCTTTCCCAGATGCAGCTTATGGAAGATGGCGAGTTCTCGGAAACTGGCGAAATGCAGCCAATTACCCAGGAACAACTCGAGGAGATGATGAAGAACGCCCCCGAAATGGAGTTGGGCGAGGTTGAGGGCGACGAGAACAGCGACAAGCAGACGTCAGAGATGCTCGAAAACCTGATGAAAGAGTTGCAGAAGCGAGACCCAGAGAACCAACAGT
>CAYLWG010000136.1:6317-7954 GCA_964387235.1 uncultured Dehalococcoidales bacterium | reverse complement strand
TCACGATTCTTCTGGCGTCATTCACGTCTGGCCAATCGGTAGTTGAGACTGTTACGTTCTCAGGGAACACGGTTCCAGACTCGAGAAACCGTGATGCAGCATAAGGCTCGGCAAAGATGATGTGACCACCGGGTCTTACTGAGCCGGTGATCACATCGAAGCCGAGACTGTCACGCACCGCACCGACTATCACAACGTCACTCTGGTGCTGATCTGATTCAGCAAGACTCTCGAACACATTCGACGCATAGCTTGACGCAAGCGTTCTTCGAGCCGGGTGGCCCTCGATAGCGAATATCCTGTTCTTCACCCCTTCACCTGTGTTTTTCAGGGCGATCAGTGCCGTCATCCCAATCGGGTCGCATCCAACGACCGTGTACGTGCCAGTAGGCGCAACGACAGCCGCCATAGCCGCAACTCCCACACCCAACCCCGCTGTGCCCCCGGCGAGAACCGCCCGTTCTTCGCCAGATGCTGCAATTTTGGTAAGAGTCGTGTCGGCATCTGGCACCCGAACATACTCGGCATGTCCTCCCGGCAGGGTATCCGCTCCGAACAGCTCGCTCGTGCCGTTTTCCAGGCCGATATGCCGAACCGTGTTCACGACGAGATCATCTATCTCGATCAGCGAAACGCCTTCGCCAGTTTCAACCACGATTCCCGCAAACTCGCCGCCGGGAGTTAGATCGTGATTTCCGGTGTTCGTCCCCAGAAACCTATCGACATCCCACGGCCCGATCGCCGCGGTGGTGATGAGAACGATCGCATCACCCGGATCCTGGAGGGCAGGGCGGGGGAGTTCGATGATTTTTGTCCGGCCATGGCCGGTGAATACTACTGCCTGCATCGGTTTTTACAGGTGGTCTTTGATCTGCCGGGCGACTTTTGCCGTCATGCCAGGTGCTGCGGCGATCTGCTCTTCTGTGGCCTCTCGGATGCCCTTCACCGAACCAAACGTGCGGATGAGCATCTTGCGTCGCTTCGGGCCAATGCCCGGTACAGAATCGAGTGCCGATCTCACCGAAGCCTTGCCCCTCAGGTTTCGGTGGAAAGTTATGGCGAACCGGTGGGCTTCATCGCGGGCACTTTGCAACAGGAACAACGCCTGTGAATTTTTTGGCATTATCACTGGTTCAGGGGCGTCGGGAAGAAAAATTTCCTCTTCCCGCTTTGCTATCGAAGCAAGCGAAATGTCCTGTAGGCCCAGAAATAGCATGACCTCGACCGCCAGTGAAAGCTGCCCTTTCCCGCCGTCGAGAAGCACGAGATCGGGGGTTGCAGCAAAACTGGCGTTCTCTTCTCCGCCTTCTCGGGCGTTTTTCAGCCGCTTGAATCTGCGCGTCAGCACTTCTCGCATCGAAGCGAAATCATCGTTCCGATCGTGACTCTTGATTTTGAACCGCCTGTAGTCTGACGACAGTGGCTTTCCATCCTGAAACACAGACATGCTTGCCACTGTGTTTGTGCCCTGAATGTGTGAAATGTCGTAACACTCGATGCGCTTTGGCAGACGTGGCAGACTCAACTCCTCCTGGAGTTCCGACATAGCCGTTTCCATTCGAGTCGTATCGGAAAGCCATTTCAACTTCAGTTGTTCAAGGCCGTGCATGGCGTTTTCACTGACCATTTTGACCATT
>CAYLWG010000136.1:1558-6307 GCA_964387235.1 uncultured Dehalococcoidales bacterium | reverse complement strand
GGCCTCGTTGGGGAATCGTGATCTCGACTAGGCCGTCTCGCCGCGATTCCAGCCACTCCGTAATTACCTCTGGCCGACGGATCTTCTCGGAAACCAGAATTCTCCGGGGAACATGTGAGGCCGACGAATAGAACTGCTCGAAGAACCGCGCAAGAATTTCTTCTCCTGGCTCGTCGCGAGTGCCGGCCATGATGAAGTGGTCCCTGCCAACAAGGTTTCCGTGGCGCACAAAGAAAATCTCTACCCACGCCTCTTCACCGCCATAGGCAGCGCTGATGACATCGAGGTCCTCCCGGCCCATTCCAACGACTTTCTGCCCCTCATACACACGTTCAATCGCGCGAAGGCGGTCTCGGAGCGCACCGGCACGTTCGAACTCAAGCAAATTGGAAGCACTTAGCATTGCCGATTCGAGCCCTGCCACAACTTCGCGAGTGTTGCCTTCAAGAAACAGCACGACCTGATCGATTACCTGCGAATAGTCGGTCTTCGAGGCGTATCCGGTGCATGGAGCCACGCAACGCTTGATGTGAAACTCGAGGCAGGGTCGGTCATCGGTGCCCGTTATCGTCTTCGTGCAAGACCGATACGGAAATAGTCGTTTCAGCAAATCGAGGGTTTTGCGGACGCTGCCTGCAGATGCGAACGGGCCAAAGTAACGTGCCCCGTCGGTGGCCGTCCTCCGTGTGACGTAAACACGGGGGAATTCCTCGGCGAGATCGACTTTGATGTACGGGTAAGTTTTGTCGTCTTTGAGCCGGATGTTGTACTTCGGCTTGTGCTCCTTTATCAGCGAGTTTTCAAGTAGGAGCGCTTCCTGTTCGGATTCGGTGACGATGTACTCGAAATCGGCAATTCTGGAAACAAGGTCGAAGGTTTTGGCATCCAGGTTTTTTTTCGACCCGAAATACGACCTCAATCGATTACGCAGCGAGGCCGACTTGCCGATGTAAAGGACTTTACCTTCGGAGTCGCGGTGAATGTAGACCCCTGCTTGTTGGGGTACTGCTGCGAGTCGAGTTGAAAATTTCCGGGTTTTCGCTGGCAATTGATACTACGGCCGCCCGTCTGGTTTGCGCTTTAGTGCCAGAGGTGATCGCCGATTCCAGAGACTCGCCAGCCACTCGATAATCTAGTGGTCATGGCATCGACGGCGAACTCTTGTGAGACCACGCCAGAAATTGTAGATGCCCGATCAGCTCAAACTAAATCGTGAATGTCAGCACTGTCAGCGCTACGACAATCACAGCGGCCAACACACCGAGCTTGCGTAGCTCGGCCGGCATAGAACGAATGTAAATCTCGGAACGAGCGCCAGCTATGCGTGTCGTCCGTTCGACCCGAGCCCGTAAGCGTGGCCCGGTCTCCGTCGTCGAAGTGGTAACGGCTACCTGAGAATCGTCTGTGGTTCGCTGTGTTGGCTGCGATTGTGCGAACACATTTGGCTTACTTGTCCGCCGGGTTTTCTTGGCCCCAGATTTTCGAGTAATTTTTGGCATTGGTAAAGAGTATTAGTTTTTTTGGAATTTCGGGAGTTGATCGTGTGTTTATTCAGACGTTGGATCTGACTGGGCAAAGACTGATTTCGCCCATCTCAGACCCTTTTTCGTCATTACTTTTGACGCATCGATAGTTACCTGTGCGGCGTACTCTAGCGAGACGTCAGACGTGTTCCACATGAAATGATACAAGAACGGATCGATTGGGCTCGACCCGAACGCCTTCTCAAAATACCGATGTTGGGCCGTATCGGCATGCTGAATCAACTGTTCGGCCTGCTCTGGTGTCTCGAATCGCATTTGTTGCTGCACCCGGATGATCCGATCTTCCATCTTGGCGACCACTCCAACACGAAGCACCTTGGGGTTATCGTGAAGAATTTCAGCACCGCCGCGGCCAAGTAAAACAACGTTTCCAATTTCGGCGAGGTCTTTAATTACCTCTGATGCGGTCTCGATAAAATGCTTCTCGTCGATCTCTTCGGCGCTGGTGTGAGGAGGTTCCTCCATCTCGCTGTATGGCCGGGCCAACAGCTGCTCGATGCCCGGGCCGAAGTACGGATCGCCACCCATTCCCGCTACAGCCGAGCGGTGAAGCATGCGCTGAATACCCTGAGCAAACCTGCTGGCTATCGACGGAACACGCTTTTCCTGATCGACAAGGGCCGTAACCGTGGCCCCAACACGCCTGGCGATATCGGCCAGCATCAGCCGGTCGATGAAATCCAGCCCCATTTCTTTTGCCACCATGCGGCCGAGGTCTGGGCCGCCCGCACCGAGTCGACCCTCAATCGTAATGACTGACAAATTGCCCTCCGTTACCAGTTCAGGCTCGGGGATGAGCCTTCGCATACTCGCTTCGCACATGTTCGTTCGTAAGGTGAGTATATATTTGCGTCGTCGCTATGCTCGAATGCCCGAGCAGTTCCTGCACATGTCTAAGGCTCGCCCCGCCATGCAACAGGTGCGTGGCGAAGCTGTGCCGCAGCATGTGCGGTGTGATCTTAGACGAAATGCCCGCCCTTATGGCAAGCCGGTTCAAACGCAGCCAGAATGCCTGCCGTGTCATTCTCCCGCCCCTGCGGTTCAAGAACAATGCGTTCTCGTCAGAATCTTGTGTTTTTTGTGGGCCTTTGGCGAGCATCGAGCGTTTATTGCGTCGAGTTGCCGAGTGAACGTGTTTGGGACGGGAGAACGTGACGTACTCGGATACCGCTTCAACTGCGGTATCGTAAATCGGGATTATTCGTTCTTTCGAGCCTTTTCCAATTGTTCGCACCGTGCCTGTGTCAAGATCGACATCCCGAAGGTCAAGGCCAACAAGTTCTGAAACGCGCAGGCCCGAGGCATACATCAGTTCAACCATCGCCGAATCCCTGGCCTCTTCGGCAGAACTTGCTTTCGAGGCGGTTTCCAGTAGGTGATCGATCTCATCGGGGGCCAGTGCTTTTGGCAATGACTGACCGGCCCGTGGTTGGCGGACTTCCCTGAGCGGGCTGTTCTCGATGATCTGCTCGTCCTTTAGAAACCTGAAAAACGACTTTGCCGAGGCGATTTTCCGTGATTTCGTAGAAGGAGAGTAGCCACGCTCATCAAGGTTTTCGAGATAGGCACGAATGCCCTGTTCGGTGACGAATTTCCAGTTCACTGGAGGGGGCTCTTGACTCACAAGGAACTCCGTCAGTGCTGAAACGTCATTACGATACGCCGCCAGGGTGTGGTCGGAAGCACCGCGCTCAACCGCAAGGAAGTTCAAGAACGTTTCAAGTTCTGCGATCACGCGGAGCTATTTCCTTTCCGACAACTGGATACCATTACGACTCTCAGTCCACCGTATTAGAAGCACAGGACGGAATGCGTTTCTGAGTCCCGACCAGAATGGTTGAGTTTTGGGCAACGCACGATAATAATTCCATGATCGTCAATCGAAATTCAGCAGATTCAATATCTCTAAAGGTCGGAGCCATTCGATCTCGACAGATCCCGCCAGTTTCAGTGAATCTCACATAGGGATTGGGTCGACCTTTAGCAATTCGGCCACGAACGCAGTTATCACGGTTCCGTGAGCAACTACTGCGACTGTTCTTTCGTGATCCCGGACAGGCTGCATCAGCTTCTCGATCACCTCCCAAAGCGTTTTCGGGCGTTTGCCACCGGCTCCAACCTTTAAATGAGTTCATCCTGGCGCTGAATTGACTCGATGACCAGAAATCGCCACTCCTCGACATCAATGATCGGAATTTCTCCACGTTCCTGCCCTCGAAGATCGTGAACAACTCCGACCGACAATCCGGTGACCGCACTGACGATCTCTGCCGTCTGAACCGACTTTAATCGCTGCTCGAATACAGAACCCCGATTCCGCGGCTGGCGAGGTGAGCTGCCAGCCGACCGGCACGTAGTTTCCCGCAGTCAGACAATTTCCACTTTGACGCCGGTAGTTCGAGGTCGACTACAGGATCCGAATGTTTGATGAGCAGCAGGTTCGGCATGGTGTTGAATCTACCTTGAGAAATTTCTGGTTCCGGCTACCATTTCATCGTCTCGCACAATATTTTAGTCACACCACGGCAGTCGAAAATTATTGGTGTTTGCACGATCTAGACCCATGACGGTGCATAATTGGCCCATGAATCCGATTGCAATACAAATCGGTGCGGCAGCACGCGCCATGGGTGTTCCACCAAAAACACTCCGGTACTACGAAGACCTCGGGCTTGTGCGGCCAGACCGCACGGAAAGTGGCTATCGCCTGTATGGCTCCGAAGAGTTAGAGCGTATTCAATTCATCCTCCGGGCCAAGCAGCTTGGTTTCACTCTCAACGAAATCTCGGATGTCATGGCCCTGCGGGAAGACGACATGGAGCCATGCGACCACGTCGCGTCGTTGATCGAATCGAGGCTGGCGGAAATCGAAACGCGCATCAGGAACCTCGCCGATCTGAAAATCGAATTGGAGACTGTTCGAGATTCCAACACAAGCGCCTCAGCAGGTCCTTGCACGGGCACAATCTGCCATCTGATTGAAGACGATCCGACCCAATCGCGGTAGCGCGCTTGACCTTCCCCGCTACTGGAACCTTTATTGTGGTTCCGGTAGGCAACTTGATTCAGTTCGACACCCGATCAAGTCTGAGACGCAACCGGGAAGCTGTCCGCAACTGTGTGCAAGTCCGGTAACCACGAGTACGTCCTGTAACCACGAGTACGTCCTGTAACCACGAGTACGTCCTGTAACCACGAGTACGTC
>CAYLWG010000136.1:0-1458 GCA_964387235.1 uncultured Dehalococcoidales bacterium | reverse complement strand
CTGTAACCGGGCCAGCACACCTTCCGTGTAGTCGGACTCAGCCCGTTATGCCGATCAAATCCTGAACTACGAATCGCTAGCTCAACCAGTTGAGGAATATTAAGGAGCACGAAATTGGCGACTTACAAAACAACCCTGCCAGAGATCACCTGTGACGGGTGCATCGGAACACTCCGAATGGTGGCCCGGATCGAGAAGGGTATTGAATCGGTCGATGGTCAGGCCTCGGACAAGACCGTTTCGATTGAATACAACGAAGCAGAAATCGACGAGACAGGGATCGAGGCCTGGCTTGCACGCTCTGGCTATCCACCGGCTCGTTGACAGGTTGAGCGCGAGTGTGTTGCCGATTTGGTGATAAAGGTTTCTACTGATGACAAAAACATATGACCTGATAATTATTGGCGGTGGGGCTGCAGCATTCGCCGCGTCGACAAAGGTGAACGACCTGGGCAAGACGGCCCTCATGATTAATGCAGATCTCCCGTTGGGCGGGACGTGCGTGAACGTCGGCTGCGTACCCAGCAAACACCTGCTTGCGGTCGGAGCCGAGCATTATTACGGTTCGCAGTCACGGTTCAAGGCCCTGGCGAACAGCGATGGCTCCACTTTCGATTTCAAAACCGCTATAGAAGAGAAACGCCACATTGTTATCGCTCTCCGGCAAAAGAACTATGTAAATGTCCAGGAATCGCAAGAAGGCGTCGATCTGATCGAAGGCCGCGCCCGTTTCGTTTCACGAGATGAGGTGGAGGTCAACGGTCAGGAATACAGAGCCCGGCGAATTTTGATTTCAACTGGTGCCTCGGCCCGGCCCCTGGATATCGAGGGCCTGTCGGATGTTGGGTATCTCACGAACGAGACGGTCATGGACATCGAATCTCTGCCCGAATCGATGATCGTAATTGGCGCGGGTCCCCAGGGGCTTGAGATCGCCCAGATGTTCACCCACTTTGGCTCACGAATCACTGTAGTGATGACTCACAACGTTATTCTGCCCCGGGAAGAACCAGAAATATCGAGCGAACTCCTGCGTGTACTATCCGAGGAGGGGATCGAATTCCGGCTGGGTGTTCGGGCGGAATCGGCAGCGACCGCAGATGACCGGAAAGCGTTGACTGTCCGATCATCCGATGGCAGTGAAGAGGTCCTTTCGGCATCGGAGATATTCCTGGCGGCAGGGCTCCGTGCGAACACGGCCGGCCTGGGATTGGGCGTTGCCGGCGTCGAGGTCGACGACCGTGGATTCATCCAGACCGATGAGCGGTACGAGACATCTGCACCGGGGATTTACGCAGCCGGGGACGTCATTGGCCGACTGGCCCTGGAAACAACCGCAGCGAAAGAAGGATCGATTGCCGCCGACAACGCCCTGACCGGCGGGTCAAGGTCGATCAACTACGACGCAGTTCCCCGTGCGGTGTTTACAGACCCGGAGGTGGCTTCGGTGGGTATTAT
>CAYLWG010000135.1:0-8050 GCA_964387235.1 uncultured Dehalococcoidales bacterium | reverse complement strand
TTAACGGTCATTCCACTTGCCGCCCCACGCGATACGGAGCCGTTTTTTGAGGACACGACACCATGATCTATAAACCGGTTTATAGATCACAACTTGATGTTGCGTTTAAGCCAACATGTTGCGTTTAAGCCAAATCGATTATTCATCGCCAAAATCACTCCGTTTTGAGCATTAAGCCTGAAATGACAGCGTTGGTTACTGTCAGCTATCCATTTCGTTTTTCCGCCGAAGAAATACCCGGTACGGATTTTAAAAAGAATCCCCCTGTACGTTTACAGGGGGATTCTTACGTCCAGGAGGCCCGGTGCTTGAGAAGGCAAACAGGGGTGTTGACTATCTCGCTTTCCTCGCACCAGGGGTCGCCCAGAGGGTGACATTTTCGGTCGACTTCCAGGTCGGCATCGGCGTCTCAGGGATCATCTCAACATCGCTCAGAATGGTTGAGGGTTTCAGATTTCACTTCTCCCTCATCCCAACCCTCTCCATCGAGCGGAAAGGGGATAACCGAGCGGACCAACAGCAGTAACGTTTAGCGCATCATCCCTATTGCGCCGATCATTGAATCATCACTTTCGGCGTTTTTCGAACCTTCTTTGAGCCTGCCAGTGTCCATCAGGTAGGCAAGTACAGCCTGTACCCGGGCATGGGCCTTTGGCTGAGGTTGCAGGCGCATTTTTGAGAAGATCGAACCGATGTGTCGCTCAACTGTTCGGGGTTGGATGAACAGTTCGTCGGCAATAGCCTTGTTCGATAGACCGCGGGCCATGCAGTCGAGAACTTCACGTTCTCGCTCGGTCAGTTCCGAAAGGAATGCACTTTCCTGGCTGTTGTTTGTGCCGGCAAGTTTCGCAACAATTTCGCTAGCGAGATACGTCTTGCCCTCGGCGACATCTTTTACCGCCTGGACGAGATCGGAAAGGCTCTGGAGCGACTGCTTAAGCAGATAGGCCTTGCCCTTTACGTTTCCCTTCAGGAACTCCCGGACAAACTCATCGTCATCGAAAGCTGAAAGCAGGACTATCGCCATGTCGGGATGCTTTTCTCGGATAATCCTCGATGCGTCCACACCGTTCAGTCGTGGCATTCGGCCATCCATGATTACCACGTTCGGCCCCAGCGTGTCGGCAAGCACGAGTGCTTCCTGACCGTCACCGGCAAACCCGACGATTTCGATGTCGGGGTCGGTGTTCAACAACATCCCGTAGGCCTGACGCATGATCTCGTGGTCATCGACCATCAAGACCTTGATTTTCTTTGTTGCTACTGCTTCGGTAGTCACTATTGCCTCCTGGGCTGCCCTGTTGCGTTAACTTGCTGTCGATCAGTGCGCAAAAATTAGTCGGAATTAGCGGCCGGAAGGGTTGCGATAACCTTCCATCCGGTTAGTTCCTGTTCTGGTTCGCCGGTCGGTGGACTGACCGGGACCGGGGTGGCGTTAGCGATGCCGCCGCCCATTTCCTTGAATGATTTCCGAACATACTCAGGAACTTCCCATTCGCTGGTGGGATTGTCGTTCCAGGGCTCTGTTGTCAGATCAACTTGCACAGAACCATCGTCAAGATATGCGACCTGCCAGATGACAAGTCCTCCGCCCGGAATCGATGGCGGAGATGCGAGGATCAACTCGACCAGGATTTGCTGGAAGAGCGCCGCGTCTGCATATGAAATAACTTTGCCGGAATCCGACTTTTCTTCACGTCTGGCGACATCTATCTGGTCGACCTTGACTGCCGGGGCTGTGAGTAGTTGAACCGCCTGCATTAGTTCGACCATATCGACGTTTGTGGTAGTGCCGGGTTCAGCTTTCGCAAAACTCCAGATTCCACGAGACAGGTTTCGAGCACGCAGGCTGGCCGTTTCGATCATGTCGAGATAACCGCGAACTTTGCTTGTAACAAGCGAACTCAGTTCGGGTCGGCCTTCGCCATCTATGGCTTCTTTTGCGAGTTCGGAAAAACCCATCGCAATGCCGATTGGCCCGTTGAGTTCATGGGCCAGGCCCGAAGACACGCGCCCGATAAGCTCGAACTTGCGGGCTACCGCCGGAGACATGGTTGAATTTCGGTTTTCGGGGGTCATTGGCTAGTTCCCCGATCCATTACTCAAGCTGTGGGCTGAACTCTGAGTAAACTGGGCCGCGGGGCCAAGCCTGGTGCCAGAACCGGATGCCCGCGTTGCCTGGGCCTGAACACCCAGAACATCGAGCACCTGCCTCACCTGCTTTGCCCGAACTGGCTTGCCGATGAGCGTGATAGGACCGTAGTCCATCGCTTCACTGATCAGGTCAGCATCACCCGCTCCAGTCACCAGCACAACCGGAGTTTTTCGGTCCTGTAGCGCAACGGCCTTAAGTAGTTCAACACCGGTACCGCCGGGCATGATGAGGTCGAGAAAAATTACCTGGAATTCTGTCGATTCGAGTTTGGCGATTCCTTCAGCGGCACTGGAAGCACCGGTTACCGCTATGTCCTCGCCTTCGAGTATTGTCGTCAGGAGTTCGACCATGTGAGGGTCGTCGTCTACGAGCAGTACATGCGGGACGCTGTTGTCTGATTCCGGGATACTGGCGAAAGTACCAAGACCATGAGCGGAGCGGACCAGGCCGCGTTGTTCAAGCAGGTCGACCGCCGATCGCAGAGTCGTCAGCGAAACACCGTACTGCTTTGCCATCTCGTGCTGGCTCGGCAGCTTTTCGCCTTTTCGAACCTCGCCCGATTCGATCTGTCGCTCCAGATCATCGGCAATCGATACGTAGCGTAAACCGGGGCTATTTGTTTCGATTCTTGAAGCCATACAGCGTTTGATTCGAGCGGAACTGTCGGTTGATAGTCAGGGCTGGTTGCGTTGTTCACCAGTCTTGCCATGAGGTCTTTCGGAAGACCGATATACCGGAAGTTACCACGCGTACTGCAGGGGTCAAGTGAGGGCTACCACCCATCTTGTGAATCCACACCCAATGCGCACTGAGATTTCCACCGTGGTCCGGCTCCGGGTCTACCCGGTTGTGACCAGCGGTCTGCCCACGAACGGTTCGGCGTTGGTACGCATGTCGGCTGCGACGGGTTCGTGGACGGACTCCGAGTTATCGGGCTTTGCATGCGCCTTTGTTTGCGCATCGGGACCAGTTTCCGAACCGAGCCCTGATTCTGAAGCGGCCTTGGGAACGGGCTGTTGAGACTTCGTTTCACCCGACCCGAGCAGTCGCAGCAACGTCGGTGCAATATCGAACAGGCGTGCCTGGAAAACCGGAATAGCGACCTCGTATTTCGTGCTGTCTGTGCGAGATTTTGATTGAGTACCCGAATGAGTTCCCGAGTGGATAACGGTTGTCAGCACGTCGTTAACCGAGTGGGCAGATGTGTCATCCTCGATATTCCCGTGGTCCGATGTGATGACCATTTTGAAACCATGCTCACGGGCCGACTCCGCTATTTCCACAAGAGCGCGGGCTGCTGCTGAATATGCTGCTTTGGCCTCGTCATAGCGTGTTGGCAGCAGGTGGCCGATCATATCTGGAGCAGCGATGTTGCAGCAGACCAGGCGAGAAGTACCGGTCGCGATCGCTGCATTGACGTTTGTGGTTATTTCCTTGGCGCGCATATCCGGGTGCAGATAAAAATCGGTGTCCGTTTTTACCCCGTCTTCTTCTCCGTGGGATGGAACGACCAGTCGGACTTCGCTGGCTCCGGAAACTGGGCCTTCTCGTCTGCCACGGAAGAAATAACCCATGTGCGAAGCCTTCACGCTTTCAGCCACCAGCGTGTATTCATCAGTTCCGAAGGTATCGTGCCATTGCGCCAGAAAATTGTCCGGGTGCGGTTCCGTGTGGAAGGCCACGCTCACGCCATGTTCAGCCTCGAATATCGGGTGATACTCGGCGATTCCGCAGATATCCAGCTTGAGGTTGTGCTCAATCCACGAGCCTTCCCAAGTTCGTCCGCGAGATGCGCCTTCGGTGGCAAGGAATTCGCGGGCACCCGCGAGAAAACCGATTTTCGAGCGTTGACGGTCCGACCTGAAATTGAGATCCACAAAAGCATCGCCAGCCGAGATAGTCGGCATCGACCCGTCCGGTCGCAATATAGAAATCGGTTGAACATCCTGATCTGTCTTGCCCTCGGCGTGGGCCTTGCCGATAGCTGACCTGGCCTCATCGAAACCAGACACCGGCTGGCCGATCATGCCGGTCAGGTGATCGAAATCTGATTTCGCGGCGCTCTCACGGTAGTCGCGGTCCATCGCAGTCGAACGTCCAACAATCCAGGCAAGTGATTGTGTCGCGTTGTACCTGTCGAGCAGTTGGTGAAGCTTGGCGAGAAAATCGCCCGACCTGTTGCCAGCGTTGTCGGTAGGGCCGGAGGCGCGAATCGACCCGTCAGGGGCTGAATCGCGTCCATCGAGGATTGCCTGCATCTGGACTCTATTCGGGTCGAACCCGTGCCGTTCGAACAACAGTTCCAAAAAGGCTTCGAGATGGTTCCATGCACTGTGAACCCGGCCTTCACCACCTCCGACTCCCGACAGCAGGTAGCAGAAATTAAGCGTTGCTCCTCGTTTGTGGGCTTTAGAAATGACCGCGTTCAGTGACGGATTCTCAAAGAATTCACCCGTGTCGATAGAGCGGGTTATCTCGAGCGGGAGCTGTGGCGCAAGCCTGGTGTTGCCGATCTGCTGATGACCTGTTTCGGAGTTCCCCTGCACCGGCGGGTCGAGGTCTTCAAACCCGGCCCATACGCCGGAAGCGCTGGTAGGAATTGTCAGGTTCTTGTTTCTGAGTTCATTCAGGCCGCTGGCACCGGACGCCCATGGGACGTAGTGGTGTTCATCGGCGACCTGTTCCACCAGTGCGTCGATTCGATCTCGAAGCCCGGAGGTCAGAGAATTTTGGGCCGATTCGAGATCGCCAATCCATTGGACTGCCTGCCCGGTCGGTGTATCGGCTTCAAGTGATTCGGCATAGACCGGGTAGAGCAGGTTTTGGGCCCATTCAGAGCTTCGCCCAGTGCGCCTGACTGTTTTTACCAGATATTCGCGATCTGCCGAATCCAGCCGCACCCAGGCGTCGTTCACTACCTCGCGACAACGTAATCGGTTGAATCCCAGGCCATCTACAACCGCAAGTACGGCCTTCTGTTTACTTATCGCCAAATCTCGAGCAAATCCTGTTTGTTTTTTCCGCGTACTACTCAGATATTCCCTGAATGCTCAGGGACGAACTGTAGTCCAGGAGATTGACATTTCTCTGGTAACTGTCCCATCAAGTCCCTGATCTTCAAGCCAGCCAGCAGGAAGTTCGAGGGTGTTTCTCCACAGGCCCGATGGAACATAGTCGTTCGCTTCAAGCGCGCATCTATTTCTCCACACATCGTCAATGTCTGAACCCCTTGTGCAGGGCGACATGGTGATGTTATCGATCACGCCGCCTGATTGATCGAGGTACAGGATGTCGATTGGAGCGTAAGTGTTGAACATCCAAAAGCCGCTGGACCGGTCTTTGTCGTAAGTGAACAGCATTCCAGTTCCTGGCGGAATCGATTCGCGACACATCAAACCCTGCGAACGTTCAGTTGCTTCGTCCGCTACCTCGACCAGTGCCTTGATGATGTCGTTTTCACCGTATGAGATTGTCAACTCGGTGAAGGGCAAAACTCCATGCTGAAGCCCGGCACAATCCAACGACGTAATGAACAGTGGAGCTGGGTAGGCGTTCTCGGTAGCGGGATTTAAGTTCGCAACGACCGCAGAACTTTCCTGAACTTCTTGAGTATCAGAAACGACGGTTGTATCGGCAGGCGCGGACTGGCACGCAGCAAGAACGATCACGACCAGTAACAACGAAAATAGCAGGGTCGCAGACAACTTATTCGTCAGAGGGGTTTTCACAGGACGATGGTAGCTGACTGATCGGAAATTTCGAGTGGAGAGCCACCGGGAATCGGCAATGCAAGCCCGATAACGCCCTTACTTGCTCCCAAGATAACTCGCCAGCGTCGTTCCCAACTTCAGCAGGAGTTGCAGTTAGTTACCTTCAGATGAATCTGAGTGCAGCCTTTTCTTGCTGATTCGCGCTCCATCGCCGACTAAACTCCGCAGGCCGCGCGGGATGGCGAAGGTCATGTTTTCTTCAACGGAACCCACCCGGAACACATTTTCAGGAGCGATCGCCTCAATGACGGCCTTCACCTGCTTTTCGGGGGTAGAGGCACCAGAAGTTATTCCGACTCTGGTTACCCCTTCGAGCCAAGACCGGTCGAGTTCTTCTGGCCCGATTATTAAATGAGCGGGCACCCCTTTGTTAATCGCCACTGCTTTCAACTGATTGCAGTTTGAACTGTTCTGTGCCCCGATCACCAGCACAAGCTCGGTCATCTCGGCCAGCTCGATAGCCGCAGTCTGCCGATTTGTGGTCGCATAGCAGATATCGTTTCGCACGATAGCGTTCGGGTGAATTTTCTTGATCTTTTCTACCGCAGCCGCAGTGTCGCTGACCGAAAGCGTAGTCTGTGTCAGTACGGCCACCTCAACATCATCGCCCCAATCCGGCAAGCTCCACTCCCGCCGCTCGTCGACCAGTTCCATATCGACCTGGCCGGTCGTCCCAATCACTTCCTGATGCCCTACATGGCCGACAAGCACTACCTTCTTGCCCAGCTTGGAATACTTCTTCGCCTCGTTGTGGACACGGGTTACCAGAGGGCAGGTGGCGTCGAGTACCGTAAGGCCGCGCTCTCGGGCGATCTTGTAATCGGATGGAGGCGACCCGTGGGCCGAGAAGACGACGACGGAATCTTTAGGGACTTCGGCAACGTTCTCTACGGTGATCGCGCCCATTGCCTCGACATCGGCAACTACTTTCGGGTTGTGGACGATCTGGTGCTTCACATAGACCGGCGTCCCGTATCGCTGAATTGCCAGCTCCACGATATCGACGGCCAGATCGACTCCTGCGCAAAAACCTCTTGGGCTGGCGAGATAAACGTCCATTTAAAGAAGTTCCAGTTCTGATCGAGCCGATAGCTGGAATCTGTCAGACCACAGAATCGGCAACAGCGTTTCCTTTGATACAGCAAGTATATCGGCGGAAGTATGACGCCCATACATTAAGGGCCCAGATATTCAGGACGGGCAGGCTGGTCAGTTGGATGCCGTCGACCCCTCGGGTGCGTCTGGTGAATCTTTACCGATTGGATCGCCAACGCTTACCGCATCCCGAGCGACCTTCGAAAGAAGCACCGCCGACAGGATAAATGCCACAGCCACGGACACCAGCATCAACCGGTATCCGAGGTTCTCCGATACGCCGTTCATCGCATCGATTCCAACCCCGGCAAACCTGGCTATAGCGGCCCCTGTCAGTGTGGCGATGCTGGTGTATCCGAGCTCCCGTGCCGTGGATGTACGGCTAACAAGATCGTTTGCAACAGCCCATGTCAGGGTCAGGAACAGGCCAATCGACACACCGATTATCACGCCGATTAAAAGGACCGGTCCAATAGAACTGGCAAAAAGCAGTAGCGTAGATGCCAGTGCCCCGTTCAATCCGGCGAAAAAGAAAAGTCTGTCACGGCCAAAGCGATCTGAAAGCCGACCGGCGGGGACGACGGCCAATGCGGCCGTAATTACGATAATTACCACGAGCTTGTCGGCCCCATTGGCGGGGTTTTCAAGTCCTACTACGTCTTGCAAAAAGAAAAGGGCGTAAATTTGCATCGATGACATCGCTGCTATGGCGAATACCAGCGCGATGAGAAAAGCCACGTAGTTTCGGCTCACACCTGTTTTCTCTGGCCTGGCAACTTTTTGACCGGGTGAGATCGCCGGAATAGTTGGCCGCTTTAAACGGGGGAGAATCAGGCCCCCACGCGGTCGCAGCGACATCACCGTCCACAGCGTGCTTACGACAAGCGCCACGACAACCAGGGCGATCGAGTACCACATCCACTGACGGGCTTCTACAGCATCGTAGTTAGACATGAACTGCAGCACGATTACTGTCAGGATTCCCGCCCCCAGCAATCGCCACAGATTCAGCACCCCTGCGGCCTCACCG
>CAYLWG010000134.1:3975-8141 GCA_964387235.1 uncultured Dehalococcoidales bacterium | reverse complement strand
CGCCTCGGCGGTCAACTCGGCGAGGAGCGTTTCCACATCGGCCCTGACCGCGTGGAAAGCCGGATCGCGCGCCACCGCTACGTAGAAACGCCTGTCCTGCCTGATGGCGATGCGCAACGAAGTGACGGCCTGTAGCGCAATTTCTTCTGGTGTCAAGAAGTTCCTCGCTCTGCACCCGTTTCTGAGGCGCGCTCGATCAAACCTGCACCGACTCGGCGATGACCGCCGCGAGCTCATAGGCCGCTGGTGCGTCATCAGGCACTAGAGCCGTCGCCTGGCGCGCTGCCCTGACCGCTTCGCCGTTCCGCCCCGAAGACCGGAGAGCACGACTCAGGAGGAGCAGTGCGTCTTTTCTGTACTCATCAGTTCTGGCGTAGTCAGCCGCCGCAGTGAACATCTCTACTGCCTCCGATAGTTCATCCATCCGAATGCAGGTGTGACCCAGCGTCACGAGCACACGGTAGTCGCCGGGATTAAGGTCTCTGGCCCTCTGGAGTAACTTTGCTGCATCACCGAACCTGTCTCTTGAGAAGCTGTCCACGGCCATTTCATACAGCTCGTTGACCTGGGTTGCACTGGGATTTTTCAGCATGTCGTGGATGCCGGTGAGCAATTCGATTTGCTGTTCCATCCGCCAGATTGCTTCAGAATGCGACCAGTGCAAGAAATCGTGTAGTCCGGCTATATCGGCCTGGATTGCTGCCAAATCACCTGCCAGGTATGCCAGTGTGTCCTGTGTCTCGTATCCGAGTCTTTCCAGAGATTCGGTCATAACTTGCGAGATCACCTGAGTCCCGGCATCGATCGCCTTCGTGGTTTCCCTGACGGCCACGCTTGCACAATGACTGGATTGGTGGTCGCCCATGCAGAAGAAACAAAAGTGTTTGCTCATCGCGCGAGATTAGTTCTTTTGAAGTGGCGGGTCAAACGACCGACCGCCTCGTAGTCCCTGAGCCTCTCGTGGCTGGTCACTTACCCCCTGCGGGGTGTGTTCCGTTCGGCTGAATCGAGAATGATTGTCACTGGCCCGGCGTTTTCGATCTCAACATTCATCATTGCGCCGAACACACCTGTTTCAACGCGCAGCCCACTGAACCTGAATGCCTCTACGACCCGGTCGAACATTGGCCCCGCCATTTCGGGTCGCGCCGCATCGGTAAATCCCGGTCGGCGGCCTTTTCGAGTCGATGCGTAAAGTGTGAACTGGCTGATTAGCAGGATTCCGCCACCGATGTCCTGCACAGACCGGTCGAACCCCGAATCTTCCGGCTGAGGGTCTTCGGGAGGAAATATCCGCATGTTCAGCGTCTTTTCGACGATGTACTTCAGATCGTCGTCGGAATCATCATGAGTAATTCCGATCAAAATGCAGAGACCACGTTTTATCTCGCCAACCACTTTGCCATCAACTGCAACCGAAGCACGGTTAACCCGCTGAATTACGGTGCGCATGTGATGCCCGAACCGGGATGGGGACTAATGGGTTTGACTACCCGCGCCGTGCGAATGGGAAGAACCGCCATGCGAGTGACCGCTCCCGCTGCTGCTGGAATCGCCTTTGCCCGACGATTTGCCGTCAGAGCCAGAGCCAGAGTCAGCGCTCGAAGATGAAGAAGAACTCGATTCGGATTTCGAACTTGAGCCAGAATCAGATCCAGATTTGGATCCAGACTTGCTGTCGGTAGAGGCTCCATTTTTTGAACTCGACCCGGAGCCATAGTCGGTGGTGTAAAAACCAGAGCCCTTGTAAATGACAGTGGGCACAGTGACCTGGCGCTTCGATTCGCTGCCGCAAGTCGGGCAATCTGCCCCGGGATCATCACTGAATTTCTGGACCAGATCGAAATCATGTCCGTTATCAACACACTTGTAAACGTAAGTCGGCATATTTTGTATGAAGTCGGCTACCACACGCAAACGCGAGTGCTGGACGCACTCGCTTGAATATCACTTTGCTCATCTAATTACTGATTTTATACCAGTCGTTTAAGAATATACCCGGAAGCATGTCCAACCAGCACCGGGTCGAAACTGGTCTGCCAAACGCTTCAGCTAATCCTGATCCGAAGTAGCGTTGGCGAAACCGTTTTTCCATGCGTCCGATGCGTCGCTAAGTGGCACTGAGATCGAGTTGCCAAACGACAGTGAATCACCGCCAACTGTTCCGATAACTGTCATCGTCACGTCCCGGGCCTTAGCAAGTGCCTCAAGAGCGGCCAGTTTATCGGCAGGAACACTGAGCAGAATCCGAGACTGGGACTCACCGAACATTGCCGCATCCCAACGTGTGTTGACTGCATTTACCGGAGATTCAGTGATCGAAACTCCGATATTGCCGATGATCGCGCATTCAGCGATTGCGACGGCCATTCCGCCTTCCGACAAATCGTGTGCCGACGCGACTAGCCCAGCCCGTACTGCATCGCGGCAGACTGCCTGTACTCGGACTTCAAAGTCGAGGTCAAGTACCGGCTGTCCTTCGACCCTGCCGTGAATGAAATCCAGATATTCGCTCCCGGCCAGCCCGTCAGTGGTGTCCCAGGTCGAATTCGAACCCAAAATAACGATCACGTCGCCCATGGATTTGAAACCGACCGTAGAGTGTTTTTCCACGTCATCCAGTAGTCCGAGTGCCCCGATAATCGGCGTCGGATAGATGGCCGTACCAGCTGTTTCGTTGTAGAGGCTGGCGTTACCGCTCACGATCGGGATACCGAACGCATTCGCAGCCCTCGTCATTCCGGCAATGGCCTCGACCAGCTGGAACTGCACATCGGAGGTTTCGGGGTTTCCAAAGTTCAGCCCATCGGTTAGAGCGATCGGTTCAGCCCCGGTTACCGAAAGGTTGCGGCAGGCTTCGGCAACGGCAATAGCAGTGCCCACGTTTGGGTCGAGGTAGCAGATTCGGCCATTGCAGTCGGTCGTAAGTGCGATTCCGCGCTTCGTACCTTTTAGCCGGAGAACAGCCGCGTCGCCTCCCGGCTCGACCACGGTATTGGTCTGTACGTGGTAGTCGTACTGTCGGTAAACAGGGAACTTAGAGGCGATATTCGGGGCCGCAAGCATCCTCAAAAAAACGTCTTCAGGCGGTGCATCGGGTAGCGACACCGCCGACATATCGGCATCTTGCAGCACCTGTAGCCAGTCGGGTTTCGGGGCTGAAAATTCGTACTCGGGTGCCCCGGTTAGCGTTGCAACGGGCGTCGAACTCACCATGCTCCCGTTATCGAAAATCCTGACGTCATCACTAGCCTCGAACTCACCAATAACGGTTGCGTCGAGGTCCCATTTTTCGAACAACTCGAATACCGGTCCCTCTTTACCGGGTGTGACAGCCAGCAGCATCCGTTCCTGCGATTCCGACAGCATCACCTCGTAGGGAGTCATACCCTCTTCGCGTCTCGGCACACGGTCGATAAATATCTGTAAGCCCATCCCCGAACGTTCAGCCATCTCGATAGCGGCCGACGTTATCCCGGCTGCACCACAGTCCTGCAGGCCAACAACGCCGGGGAGGTCAAGCGATTCGATGCAGGCCTCTATCAGCACCTTTTCGAGAAACGGATTGCCAACCTGAACCGCCGAACGCATCTCGGCCTGCTCTTCAAATGTGCGTGAGGCAAGCCCCGACGCTCCGTGAATCCCGTCGCGTCCAGTGTCTGCGCCAACCAGCAGCAGTAAATCTCCCGGCTCTTTTGCCGAAGCACTCGCCATTTTCCCGTTTTCGATCAGCCCAACACACATGGCATTCACAAGCGGATTGCCCTTGTAGGAATCGTCAAAAAAGATTTCGCCCCCGACATCGGGAATGCCGATGCAGTTGCCGTAAGAGGAAATACCACCGATGACGCCACTCAGCAGATAGCGGGTGCGAGAATCGGTGGGCTGCCCGAACCGTAGCGAGTTGAGCAGTGCGATTGGACGGGCGCCCATTGCAAAAATATCGCGGATAATCCCGCCAACGCCCGTAGCCGCACCCTCGAATGGTTCAACGGCGGACGGATGGTTGTGCGATTCGATCTTCATGGCGATCGCAAGGCCGTCACCAAGATCTATTACCCCAGCATTTTCGGCACCGGGTGCCACCAGCATCCGTTTGGAAGAAGAGGGGAGTGTACGAAGCAGAACCTTCGCCAAAGTGTCCGACGGGGACCAAAGGTCGTATG
>CAYLWG010000134.1:0-3965 GCA_964387235.1 uncultured Dehalococcoidales bacterium | reverse complement strand
CCGCAATGCTCCGACCATAATGCCCCGAACAACCCGAGTTCAAGTGAGTTTGGTTCTCGGCCAAGTCGGTCGACGATCGCCTCGTACTCGGCCCGACTGAGGGCGATTTCATCGAGCGTTTCCTGGCTGACCGTCATTTTCGTATGGTGTTCCGTTTTACCTGAGATGTTTTTATCGAGAGAAGTTGTCTGGTAGGCGCAGTTACATATGATCGCTAGACCAGTGATTCGGCAGCGCTCCTGATCATCGAGGTGAAGATAACGTTGCCGTCATCGCCTCCGATCAGTTTTTCGCTGGCTTTTTCCGGGTGCGGCATCATTCCGAGCACGTTGCCACGTTCGTTTACGATTCCGGCGATGTTGTTGATAGAGCCGTTCGGGTTGATCTCTGGCGTCACATTGCCGCTCGCGTCGGCATATCGGAAGATAACCCGCCCGCTTCCTTCGAGCCGTTCTATCGTCGCTTCGTCGGCCTGGTAGTTGCCTTCCCCGTGTGACATCGGGATGTGGAGGGTTTGCCCATCTGTGGCGGCAGAAGTGAAGATCGTCTGTGTGTTTTCGACCCTCAAGTCGGTCCAGATGCAGCGGAATTCGAGATGGTCATTCCGCATCAGCACACCGGGCAGGAGCCCCGATTCGCACAAAACCTGGAAACCGTTGCAAATACCGATAACCGGTCCGCCACGATTGGCGAATGCTATGACAGCCTTCATCACGGGCGAGAAACGTGCGATCGCGCCGCACCTGAGGAAATCCCCATAAGAAAATCCGCCGGGAAGTACGATCGCATCGAACTGATCGAGCTGTTCATCGCCATGCCATACGTATTCGGCGTCCTGCCCGAGCACACTCGAAATGGCGTAATGCGTGTCGCGTTCGCTCCATGTACCGGGGAACACGACAATCCCGAACTTCAATTTTGTTTCCTCCCCAGATCAGCCGGGACGAGGCCGAAATATCGCAGGCCCGCGGCAACGGCGTAAGTCCGCAGTCTATTGTCACCCCTGCCCAGAGTTAAATCACGAGCAAGATCAAGAAACCTGATTTTCTATGAGGGGTAAATCCGAGCTTATCAACAAGGTGTCGGATACAAAAAAACACCCCGGATTATCCGAGGCGTCGTTTGAGAAAAAATTGTGAAAGGTAGCCACCCACAGACAAACCCGGGCAGCCGACCGTAACTACATATTCTTCAGCGTTGCCTTGATGCTCTTGCGACGTTTCGCTGCAGCGGTCTTCTTGCGGGTGATGCTGGGCGGCTCAAAGTGCTGTCGCCGTCGGGCTTCCGAGATGATCGACTCCTGCTGCACGCGCTTGGTGAAGCGTCGGAGGAAACCCTCAAAGCTCTCGCCGTCGTTGATTCTAATTTCTACCAACAGTATTCCTGATTCGTACTACGGTCGCATATTCTTTTTAAGCGGCCAATCAAGGTCTCATCTGAATCGCAGATGACCTGCCTTCAAGTATAGGTAGTTGCCCGGTGGTGGGTCAATTGAAGATCGGGCGTTTATTTCCGCTAAGCCACCTGACTCAGAGGAAAAGGGAATATTCAAGAAAATCGACCTTACTCGGCCCGCAAAATGCCGATGGCGTTCCCGATTCGTTCGATGCACCTTTCCTGTCCAATAGCCGACATCGTGTCGAATAGTGGCGGCGCGAAGGTTTTGCCAGTCGTTGCTACACGGATAGGCGAAAACAGCTGGCCCGGCTTCATTTCTAGCCGGGTAGCAAGCGCCCTGTACTCGGCTTCAAGGTGTTCCGGCTCAAACGGATCGACCGTTTTGCACAGTTCGAGTGCGGACGTTAGCGCCCGCTCGGTCATTTCAGCGTCCATCTTCTTGCCTGGTAGATCAGCGGCTACTGGACTCACGTTGTCAGCGAAAAAGAAATCGAGCGCATCTGTGGCTTCGATGAGCTTCTTCAAACGCTCCTGAACCAGCGGTATCAGCCGTTTCAGATATTCCCGGTCGATGGGCCTTGAAACAGTATCTGGCAACCCGCCATCGGTTTCTGGCCGTTCCATGAACGGCAAGATTTCGCTAATGAGCTGGTCTGCGTCCATGTTCCGAATGTAAACGCCGTTCATCCATTCAAGCTTTTCGCTGTCGAAAACCGCGGGCGAATCGTTGATCCGCTCGATGCTGAACCGCCTCACGATCTCGTCCCGGCTCATCACCTCGGTATCATCGCCCGGCGACCAGCCGAGCAAGGCCACAAAGTTGAATATCACATCGGGCAGAAAGCCCTGCTCGCGGTATTCCAATGCCGATGTAGCACCATGCCGTTTGCTGAGTTTGGAGCGATCCCTGCCCAGAATCAGTGGTGCATGGACGTACACAGGCGGTTCGATACCAAGCCCCTTATGGAGGAGCAAGTGTCGGGGCGTACTTGAAATCCACTCGTCACCCCGAATTATGTGGGTGATGCCCATAGCGTGGTCATCGAGGACGTGGGCAAGGTGATAGGTGGGCATCTGGTCCGACTTCAAGATCACGAAATCATCGATCTCTTTCAGCTCGAACGTTACCTTCCCACGTACTGCGTCTATGAACGAAGCTGTGCCGTGATCGGGCACTTTCAGGCGAATCGTGATAGGCAGCCCCGCCCGCCGCGACTCCTCGATTTCTTCTGCGTTGCGATGCCGACCGCGTCCGTCGTATCTCGGGGGCTGCTTCGCCGCTCGCTGCCGTTCGCGCAGGGCATGGAGCTGCTCCGGCGTGGTGTCGTCGTAATATGCGTGTCCCGACTCGACCAGCCGTTCGGCCGCGTCAATATACGTCTGCTTCCGTTCCGACTGCGTGTATGGGGCGTGCGGCCCGCCCTTGTCCGGTCCTTCATCCCAATCAAGCCCAAGCCATTCGAGTGACTCGAAAATCGCCTTTTCCGCCGTTGCGTCGTAGCGACTGCGGTCGGTGTCCTCGATTCGCACAATAAACTGGCCGCCGGTCTGCCTGGCGAGTATCCAGCAGAAGAGGGCGGTGCGGATGTTTCCGATGTGGGGGATGCCGGTTGGACTGGGCGCGTAGCGAACCCGAACCGGCGGGAGTGGGTTGGTCATCCAGAAAAGGTTAGCAGTGCCGGGTCAATACGGGTCAGCGCGCGTCAGGTGCGGATAGCTGTCTTATCACCGTACCGAGATCGTCTGGTAAGTCTGACTCTACTGAAACCGGCTTGCCACCAGAAGAAACAGGGTGATCGAACTCGAGTTTCGAGGCATGAAGAAACTGGCGATCAAGTTTGCCGATTGCCGCGTTCTTATCCTGATGCGCCACCTGTCGCTTCCCATATGTCTGATCGCCAACCACGGGATGCGCAATCGCATTGAGATGAACCCTGATCTGGTGCATACGACCGGTCTCAAGGCGCACTTCTAGCAACGAGTAATCTTCGAATTCGCGAATAACGCTGTAATGCGTCCTCGACGGACGTCCATCTTCAACAATCGCCTGCCGGGTGCGATGGTACGGATCACGCCCGATTGGCGCATCGACCACTCCTGACGCGGAATCCGGATGGCCGTGAACCAGCGCAGTGTAGATTCGAGTGATCTCGCGGGCACGGATCATTTCTGAAAGTCGGGAATAAGCCTTTGCACTTAGCGCAATCACGAGCAATCCACTCGTATCGCGGTCGAGCCTGTGAACAATTCCCGGCCTGTCAGGTTCACCGACTTCTGCAATTCGCGGCCACCGAGCGATAGCCGCGTTGACGAGGGTATCCGAATCATGTCCGGCTCCGGGGTGGACAGTCATACCAACCGGTTTATCGATCATCGCTATATCGTCGTCTTCGTAAACGACATCCAGATCAGCGTCACTGGGAACGATTCCAACGGCAGATTCGGTCTGCTCCGATAAATCTTGAGCGATCTGCACAGCGTGGCCGGATTCGACCCTGGTTGAGGCTCGTGAAACAACGCGCCCGTCGATCCGCACTCCCCCGGCCTTGATTAACCTCTGTACTTCG
>CAYLWG010000133.1:0-8197 GCA_964387235.1 uncultured Dehalococcoidales bacterium | reverse complement strand
AGGCGACCGTGGTCGATATTTTCTTGAAGATGGGCATGCCTGCCGATGATGCCGACAAAGCGGCAGAAGTTCTTGTATATGCAGATATTCGGGGCATCGAAACCCACGGTGTTTCGAACATGCTGCGCAGCTACGTCAAGATGTTCGGGGAAGGTGGCATCAACCCAACCCCCGAGCCCAAAATTACCCGCGAGATGCCCGCAGCAGCGACGCTCGACTGCGATGGTGGGCACGGCCTTGTAGTTGGCCCAATGGCAATGGAAATGGCAATCGAGCGAGCCAAAATTTACGGCATCGGAACGATTACGGCCAACAATGGTCGGCACTTCGGGGCCGCTGCGTATCACGCCGCAATGGCGGTGCCGCATGGCATGATCGGCATCGCGATGACCACCGGTGGGATGAACGTGGTACCGGTCGATGGCGCGAAGCCGATGTTCGGCCTCAACCCGATAGCAATAGCCGTCCCGACTCGCAATGAAGCACCGTTCGTATTCGATGCTTCAATGAGTTCGGTGGCAGGCAACAAGATCACTCTTGCAAAACGTTTGGGCGTTCCCGTCGCTCCGGGTTGGATAACGGATGGCGATGGCGTGCCGATTATGGAAGAGCGGGCGGTTCCAGACAAGTTCTTCATGCTCCCCTCTGGTGGTTCACGGGAAAATGGTGCGCACAAGGGGTCAAGCCTGGGGGTGTGGGTCGAAATCATGTGCGGTCTTCTTGGAGCCACGGGAGCTGGTCCAAATCGTCAGGGCCCAGCATCCCACCACTTCATTGCTTACAACATCGAAGCATTCACCGATCTCGAAACGTTCAAGGACGATATGGATCTGTACATGAAGGAAATCCGAGAATGTCCGCCCGTGCCGGGAGCGGAGCGCGTTGTATACGCCGGACTTCCGGAGCATGAAGCGGAAATTGAACGGCGCGAGCATGGTATTCCGTATCATCCGGAAGTTATCGACTGGTTCCGCAGTATTACCGATGAACTGAATATCGACTGGCGCCTGAATGGCGAATAAATGGCGAATAACTATTTGGCGTGCAAATTAGATAGGAACAGATATGTCACCACGAATAAACAAGTGCATTGAACTGCTCGAACAGGGCCAGCCGATTTACGCGTCACATCCGACGGAACTCACGTACGAAGCAGGGCTGAAAGATTCCCAGACCTGGGCAGATATGCTGCTGATCGACTTCGAACATCACCCGTTCGACACTGTCGGGTTGGCAAACTTTATGCGCGGCCTGAAGGACGGCGGGCCGACGCCGAGTGGTCACCTGACTCCCACTGTTGTGACCACTCTGCCTTCCAACGCTATATCCCCAGAGGAAGTGCGCTACAACGCATGGCAGGCCCGCCATGTGCTCAGCACCGGGACACACGGAATTCTCCACACGCACACTCGTTCCGCCGAATCGGTAAAAGCGTTCGTGCAGATAACCCGGTATCCGTTCCAATCACTGAGCCGCGACGTCATCGGTGAAGGATTGCGAGGTGCAGGCGGCCAGAAGCCCGCAAACGAAATCTGGGACCTATCGACTGCTGAATATGCAAAACTGGCCGACCCGTGGCCGCTTAACCCGGACGGCGAAATTCTGTTGGGGTTGAAGATAGAAGATCGGCACTGCCTGCCAAATGTCGACGCAATCGCCGCGGTCCCTGGCATTGGGTTCGCCGAATGGGGCCCGGGCGATATGGGTATGTCGTTCGATCAACCCGATGCTCACGACCCACCGTACCCGGACGTAATGAACGAAGCACGGGACAAAATCAGTGCTGCGCTCGGCAAGCAGGGTATTGCCTTTTATTCCAGCTGGCTCGACGAGTCGTTGACGATGGAACAGCGTGTCGATCACTGTATCGATGTACTGGGCGTGCGCATGATGGGAGCGCCCAACAAAGAATGGGCAGACTACGGTCGAAAGAAAACCGGCCGAACGATGCCGGTTTAGGACGGGCCACCAGACCAGACATGAAAGTTTTAGTTACCGGCGGGTCGGGAATTGTGGGTCACTATGTGATCGACGAGCTATACAAACTCGGCCACGACGTAGTCAATGCCGATAAGTTCCGCATGACAAGTAATCTTGGTCACAGTGGCACGACGGGCCAGCTCGCAAGTGCCCAAACTGCCGTGAAACTGCGAGACGACTGGCCGACCGTTCCCACTTTTTTTGAAGTGGAAATATCGGATTACGGACAGGTGATATCGGCGATGGACGGCTGCGATGCGGTCATATCGTTGGCCTCGCGGCCAAGTGCTGCCAACTATGTCGAGGAAGACGTAGTTCGGACCAACACGATGTCGATGTGGAACATCTGCCGGGCAGCCGAACAACTCAAGATCAAACGGGTGGCACTCGGATCGTCGTACAACGCGGTTGGGGCAATGGGCACAGCCGCTCGCTGGGAGCCGCGGGAAGTGAAGCCGCCGGAATACTTCCCTCTCGACCAGAACGTTTACACCCGATCCGAGGATCCTTATTCGATTGCCAAATGGCTTGGCGAAGAGATTGGCGAAGCGTTTTCACGCCGGTCGCCGTGGATGGCGATAGCGAGTATGCGTTTCAACGGCATGTGGGACGATGGCTACTTCCGTCACCTGCAGGCGAACCCAATAACTGATCCCTGGACTCGCTGCCAGGGGTTCTGGACGTACCTGCATATTCGTGATGCGGCTCGGGCCTGTGTCCAGTCAATCACGAACGAAAACTGGAACGGGCATCATCGGTTTTTCCTGAATGCGAAGGACACGATGCTGAACATTCCAACGATGGAGGCGATCAAGACTGTTTATCCTGATGTGCCTCTGAATCAGGAGTTTGAAGGGTTCGATGCACCTATCTCGGTGCAGCACGCCAGAGATGTGATCGGCTGGGAACCGCTTCATTCGTGGCGGGATGAAAAATTCCGAACTTAGGCATTTTGCGTCAGTTCCGGGCGTTCACTGCGAACCTGTCGCTCCATGTAGTTCATCTGGGCAAAAAAAAACTGTCGATGTGGCAACCGGGTTTGCTCTTGCCTATCCGGCGCGTGCCAAAAATGCGCCCTCGACGCTCTTGGCTTCTGACTCCGATTGGGAACTGTCTAACTTGCGGCGTCGTACACTAATCGTATGTGTGGAGCTTTTGTATACGTTTATATTGGCGGGGTTCGCTATCAACTCATGGGTAGCGAGATTGCGCGCACCGGGATTGACGATTTGATCGCCCGCCGCCCAGATCTGGGCACCCGATACAACGTTCGGCCAACACAAGATATCGTGATTATTGTCAATGAAGATGGCAGACCCGTTGCGAGGCCGATGCGCTGGGGGCTAATACCGTCGTGGGCGAAGGCGGGGGAGATGCCTCGAAACACGTTCAATGCCCGTGATGATCGACTCACCTCGTCCGGTATGTGGAAGGAGCCGTTCAAGCGGAGCCGTGGGGTTGTTCCCGCAACAGGTTTCTTCGAGTGGAAAAAGACCGATAATACAAAACGGCCGATGTACATCACGCCGAAAGACGACCGAGGATTCATGTTCGCTGCCATTTACGATTCGTGGATAAACGAACACGGTGAAACGGTTGAATCGTGTGCAATCGTAACGACCGCTCCGAACGAATTTATGTCAGCGATACACAACCGTATGCCAGCGATACTCGATGAAGAAACTGTCGCGCTCTGGCTCGATCCGGCGACCACGGATGCCGAAAGTTTGCAACCCATTCTCATGCCGTATCCAGGCGAACTGCTACAGGTTCACTCCGTTTCGTCCAGAGTTAACTCATATAAAAACGATGATGCAGGGCTCATCGAACCGGACATGACATCAGGTGCGGCACACTTGCCGAGGCAACTGGGGTTCCCTGTTTCGTCAGCTCTAACACCCGACACCTCTGACCCGACTGACGTTACAGGCACGCATCGCCGATTGGGCACTTCCCGCATGAGTGCAGGCCAGAAGAGTGTGGCCGAATGACTTATAAATACCCGCCGGAAAACGATGAACACGACGATTCCGAATACCCCCGCGAACCAGACGACTCGCGAGAAGATCCGCAGGGCGATGACCCGGTCAGCCCGATATATGGGCCTTCACAACGTGACATGGATAGGTCGTGGGATGACGACAAAACTGACGGTACAAATCAGCGTTCTGGATCGAGGGGATCTATCTGGAAATATCTGGTCTTAGGTGTTTCTCTGGTCATACTAGCGTCGATGGCGTTCGGAATTGCCGGTCCGCTGGTCGACCGGTCCCGAATCGTTGAACCAGCCCAGCGTGCCCAGCCCGAGCGCGTAACGGCCTCAGTGCTGCGAGTCGTCGATGCCCGTACGATCGTTGTCAGGACGGGCGGGGTAGAACAGACCGTAAGGTTGATCGGAATCGAGAATCC
This sequence comes from uncultured Dehalococcoidales bacterium, assembly GCA_964387235.1. Taxonomy (GTDB): domain Bacteria; phylum Chloroflexota; class Dehalococcoidia; order Lucifugimonadales; family Lucifugimonadaceae; genus Lucifugimonas. The sequence goes on along the minus strand of CAYLWG010000133.1, from coordinate 3,808 downwards.
ACTTTTCGGAGATTCTCTAACAAATTTTGCCCGAGAAGTCAGCCAGAGTTGGATTGGTGGTCAAGATGTACTACTGGAATCCGATGAGCGCGATACCGATCTGCAGGGACGTTTGCTCAGGTATGTATATTTCGACAACGTAATGATTAACGCAGCGTTGATATTAAACGGTCTTGGCAAAACCGAATCAGAACACCCGAACATCAGGTACAGCAGGTTCCTTGCCGACATGCAGCGGCAGGCGCAAGAGGCTGGAGTCGGTTACTGGGATCCCGCGCGCGGGGAGCCAGGGCTCGACGCCCGTTCAAGCAATACCGAGGCGTCTCTGCGCAACGGGTATTACTCGAAAACGCCCACGAGTTGACGAGCGCTGATTTCCGTAATGACGGGCCAGCGGGTCGGCACCATCGGGTTGGTAGACCCGGCCAGCAGTTCAGGGCTGTAATTGCAAATCCGTCTTACCGGCGGCTCTGGGGAATCGGCCTTACATCGACAACCATGCGCTGGATGGAAACGGTCGCGCTTGGAATCTTCGTTTTCGAACTGACTGCGTCGCCGTTCTGGGTCGCAATAGTTGGATTCCTGCGTATGGTGCCAATGCTGCTATTAAGCCCGACGATAGGAATAATTGCCGACCGCACCAATCGAAAAATCCTGATCGGTTCAGCCATGGCAGTGCTATCGGTCGTATATGTCGTGATGGGATTACTGGTGGTGACCGGTCTTATCGAGCTCTGGCACATCCTGGTGGGAGTGTTTCTTTCCGGAGTCGTGTGGTCGACAGATTTCCCGGTTCGCAGGGCTATGATCGGCGATGCAGTTGGCACAGGCGGCATCACAACGGCCATTGGTATGGACATGGCGACCAGCAATTTTGCACGGGTCATCGGTCCGCTGGGTGCCGGTGTGTTTCTTGCAACACTGGGTGTTCAGGGGGCCTACTTCACCGGGGCAGCACTGTTTGCAATCGGATCGTTTCTGGCGTTCTCACTGCCACACGTTGCTCCGATATCGAAAGCTGGATTAAAACCGGGCTATTTCGCCAACCTCGCCGAGGGCCTACGTCACGTTCGGGCCGACCGAATTATCGTCGTGACGCTTATCATCACCATCACCCTGAACGTGTTTGGTTTTCCGTATCAACACATGGTCCCGGTTATCGGTGCGGAAACGCTAAAAGTTGGGCCGTTGCTCATCGGGCTGCTCCTTGCAACCGAAGGCATGGGCGCAACGATCGCCTCGTTGATAATCGCGCTAAAGGCCCGACCCGCCGGTTACACGAAAATATACGCGTTCGGTTCGGTTGCTTTTCTGGCGGCGATTTTGATGTTTTCGCTTTCGCCTTCCTACTGGATGGCGTTGCCAGCCTTGCTGATCGGAGGGTTTTCGATGGCCGGATTTGCCACGATGCAGAGCATCATCATCATCACTTCGACACCACCGGCGATCAGGGGGAGAGTTCTGGGTGTGCTGGCCGCAATGATCGGGACCGGCCCGTTCGGGGCACTGCTCGTCGGTGGACTCGCAGTGTGGTGGGGTGCCAGCAACGCGGTGACAGCGATAGCCATCACTGGCCTGCTCCTTACGATTTTGCCACTGGCAATCTGGCCGAATTACCTGCGCAGTTCGGTAAGAGCCAGCGGTTCACCCACCGGTTTCGTCGGTGACAGTGAGTGAAAAAACGTATAAAAACACGGCGAGAAAAATCAAAAATACGACGAACCGTGGGCTAATAATGTTTTTCAAGTTTTTTGTTCTGCGAAATCTGGTTTGACCGCGCGGGAAGACTATTTGATCTGTGAGGTTCTGATTGCCACTTAGCGACTATAACGACGATACCGGCGATACTTCAATTTACTCCCTGATTGCACTCGATATAGATGGAACAATGATCGGTGAAGACCGAATTGTGCATCCCGACCTGATCGAGGCGATAGCGCGTGTGCAGTCGCTCGGAGCAGTTGTTTCGATCGCTACGGGTCGCACACTTGTTCCCGCCATGCGAGTTGCCGAACAGGCTGGTGCCACAGGGCCGGTAATCTGTTTCCAGGGGGCGATGACGTTCGATCAGGCCACCGGTTCCGAAATTCGCCATGTACGCCTCGATGAACGAACAGCGGCCAGGGCCATTTCAGCTCTTGTAGCCAGTGTTCGCGAGGTGATGATGTTCGTGGGAAACGATGTGTGGGTCGAGCAGCGCAGCGAGTGGACTAACGGATATAGCCAAAGAATGGGCGTCGAGATTAAAGACGCGGATTCGTTGCTTTCGATGGCAGGCAAGAGGCCGACCGCAATCGTAGGTGTAGGAGATCCCAGCACTATAGGACCCCTCGTCGAGAACCTGCAAAAGCAGATGGGAAATGCGGCGTTGGTTACGCATTCCATCCCGATGTTCTGCGAAGTCGAGGCTGTTGAGGCAGGTAAAGACAACGCTGTAGCCCATCTGGCAAGCCAGATGGGTATCGATCAACCGGGGGTTATTGCCGTCGGGGATGGCAAGGGCGACCAGTCGATGATCGAATGGGCCGGGTTGGGTGTAGCGATAGAAAACGGTCACTCAGATGCTATCGCCGCAGCTGACCAGATAATCGGCCCGCCAGATAAATCGGGACTGGTCGAATTCCTGGAAGATCTTGCCGATGCTGGCAAGATTGGCCCGCCCCCGTCTCTCTCTACTCACAATTAAGACACGAAAAACTCGCAATATTCATTTTTTGGGTTCTTATACACACGCAGGCAGGATTCTTTGAAAGACGTAATTGTCCTCGGTGGGCTGAACATGGACTTGATAGTTGAAACGCCACGGCTGGCTGGCCCGGGCGAGACGACTGAAGGGACGCGTTTTTACACCACACCAGGAGGAAAAGGTGGCAACCAGGCCGTCGCCGCTGCACGCCTCGCCGAAAGTTCGGGCTCGATAAAGATGATCGGGCGGATTGGCGATGACGGATTCGGTGAACAGATGGCACAGTTCATGCGTAACGAAGGCATTGATACGTCGCTGCTTCGTCGAACAGACGGCATCGCCTCGGGAATAGCGGTCATCTTCATCCTTCCCGATGGCGAGAACCATGTGAACCCCGTTTACGGCGCCAACGCGCTATGCGATGAACGGCAATCTGAAGACGTTGCGGAGGTGGTGAAGAACGCTGGAGTGCTGCTGTGCCAGCAAGAGATACCACTGGCTGTCACTAACGCCTCGATCAATGCCGCCGCAAATGCCGGGGTCATCATAATTCTGGACCCGGCTCCGGTGAGAGCAGTTCCCGATGGGTTTTACGACTCCGTGACAATTTTGACCCCGAATCAGGGCGAGGCATCGTCTATGGCGGGCATTGAAGTCATCGACGTGGGTACGGCGAAATCAGCGGCCAGAATTATCCGCGATACGGGAATAGAAACGGTGATCGTTACGCTTGGGGACCAGGGAGCGTGGGTCGAATCCCATGGCATATCCGAGTTGCTTGATCCGTTCAATGTGAAAGTCGTGGCGACCGTGGCGGCAGGCGATGCGTTTAATGGTGGGCTTGGGACGGGCCTCGCATCAGGAATGGACCTGCTTGATGCTGCGAGGCTTGGGATGGCGGCGGGGGCCTTATGTGTAGGCAGAGACGGTGCGCAGGAGGCGATGCCGAGCAGGGGAGAGGCCAACGCTCTGCTGGGGCTGCGGGGGCGTTAGCGTTAGCTCCGGGCGTCGTCGGACGACTTGGTCGCGTATGCGGCTCCGCGGGGCACGCCAGAGCCTGATGGCTTCGAAAATGTGTTTTGGCGTGTGGCTGTTGGGCTGGGGCAGTATGCTCCGTGCGTC
>CAYLWG010000132.1:3571-8282 GCA_964387235.1 uncultured Dehalococcoidales bacterium | reverse complement strand
CCGCCGAAAGAATGGTGAATGCGAACACGGAAGCTACGACCACGAATGCGATAAGAACGATGGCCGTTTCGAGACCGGTGATGCCCTTTTGTTTGTGGGCTCCAGCCTCTCGAACAGAACTGATATCAGGTGCGAAGTTGCTCCTAAACATTTTCTTTCCCCTTTACCTGCTCAGACGACTGTTTCTTGTTGACGCCCCCACCAACGCTGGTGGGTATTCCCTCTAAGCGTCTGTCCTGTGTTTTCGGGTTTCGGGCCGGAATGAATCCTGAAACACAGGCCAGCTGTCTGCGCTGATACCCATAACAATGTCGGTCTTGGACCATGGGAACATCGTGGAAACTACGGAGTGCAATCCGTGAAAGACCCTATAAACCAGCACCCATGCGGGGTTCCGCAAAATGCCTACGGGGTGGTGTAGTGGGCAATCAGGCGCAGTTCAATTCGTTCTCAGCTGAGTCGAGCCAAAACGGGGGCATATTCGCCGGGGGCAGGAAATTCGCTGGCGCTTACACGCTTTCTGGCGCGATACGGCGGATCACAACAAAAAATGCCCCCTGCGTGATGACACGCAGGGGGCATTGCACAGTTGCGACAGTTGCCGACTTCCCCATCGGCCTCTATGCAGATAAGAGAATTGTCGGCGAACCGAACTCGGGACTAAACCCCGAAAAACGACTTTCGTGATTCGAAGTTAGACTTCACATCAATAAGCACGGTCTTCCCCTCATCGTTTAACCGACGTGCCTTCACTATCGCTGGCCCCAACTCCTCAGGTTGCGTAACCTCGATACCCACACCACCCATACCCTCGGTAATCTGGGCGTAGTTTCCGGTCATGTGCGAAACGCCGTACTGTTCACGCGCCGTTGGGAACCCACCTGGATAGGTTGCCATTCCACCGTTATTTAGCAGAACAGTTGTGATTGGTAAACCCGATTGAGCAGCTGATGCCACGTCGGTGCCCGACATTCCCCATGCACCATCTCCCATGTAGTTGAGGCAGAACTTGGTTGGGTCGGCGAGTTTCGCACCGATCATCAGCGGAATACCGAATCCAAGATGCGTCGTTTTGCCCCAGCCAATGTAACTGTGCGGCGTCGTCGCTACGAAAAACGGCACCATGCAATCACGCGGCCCCCCGGCATCGTGCGTTACCACGCTGTTTTCGTGATCAATGTTCTTGTTGATTTCGTTGATAACCCGGTAAGGATTCAGTGGCGCTTCGTTGGAATTCAGAATTGGCAGCCACTCGGCCATCCATTTCTCACGAGAAACGGCAATACGAGCCGTTACACCCGTATCACGTCCGTTTTCACCTATCTGGGCTTTAACCTCGTCAATAAGCATCTCGAGCGTCAACCTGGCATCACCGATAAGACCGATATGTGAAGGTGTGTCCTTGTTTACGTCATCAGTGTTGATCGTGTTGTGGATTACGGTTTTCTTATTCGCTGGGATCGTGCGCGTATAGCTATTAATAGTCAGACTCGTCCCGATACCGATCACGACATCGCTTGCATTGATCCATTCGTAGGCCGGGCCAGTGGTCGCACCGCTGCCTGCGCCGAGTGATAGCGGAAGCCGTTCATCGTAAGCCGACTTTCCTTCCATTGTCGTAAACACCGGAATATCGGTGAGTTCCGCGAATTCAGCCAATTCTCGTGTGGCCCGCGCAAATAACACCCCTGAACCGGCCCAGATCATCGGACGGTCGGCTGCCAGAAGGGCTTTCACGGCGTCCTGGATATCAGTCTTTGAAGGAGCCGATTTTGTAGTGACCGGGGATGTATATCCCAGTGCGTCGTCGGGAACTTCCATCGCGCAAATATCCAGAGTCATTTCGACAACGACCGGCCCACCGTTCCCGTTTCGGAGTGCCTGAAATGCACGCCGCATCACATCTTTTATCTGGTTGGGAGAATCGATAGTCTCGATCGACTTGACCACACCCTTCCAGTTTTCTGCTGCCAGAAAATTCGGGCGTACGTGGCGGCGTGCCAGTGGGTATCCGCCGGGTAAAACAAGTATCGGAACATTGTCGCCAAAAGCCTGTGCCAGCCCACCCATCGAATTTTCAGCACCCGCAGCGTGCTGCATCGCTACGACACCGAATCTTTTTCCGGCATTCATCCTGCTGTAACCATCGGCCGCCATGATTGCGCCGCGTTCGTGCCTGAACATCACAGGCCGTATTCCCTCTTTAGCCGCCGCTTCGATAAGCGTATTACTCGGGAAGCACGTCATTTCAGTGACTCCCTCCAGTTTAAGAATGTGGGCTATGAACTCAGTTCCGTTCATTTAGTAATCTCCAGAATTGTGTCGGATCGCATCCCCTGGCGCATTACGAACCATCCCGCCGTGCTTGTTCAGGGGCGTGGGGATTTTAGACCCATGATGTGCAGATAACAAAACGTAACGCAAGAAATTTGCATGAGTAATGTGTACGCAGCACTGGAAAAAGTGGGCGCGTTACGATGGTGATGACCCGAAATGCGCCAACTGGCTCGAAAATCTGTGTAGGGCACTTATTTGAATTGGCGAAGATCGCCTATATGGCTTCTCGGATTTACGTGAAGCGTCGTCGGGCGATTACCCACCGTTGACCTTCCAGACGGTGAGACGATACGCGGAAGTAAGTCTGTCTTTTGCTTCACGTAATCGCCGAAAGTTGAACCATAGTGAACTACAAACCAATCTCAGTTGATCGCGCACGGGTTCGATATTTTTTGGCGCTGGGTGATGTTAAACGATCGTCGAACCAGATCGAGCGCGATCGATCCCGCGAAATCTTCCAGAAAGCCAAGCTGATCCTACAGCAGGCCCAACGGATGGACCGCACCCAGAAAGCAGCGCAACAGCGGGCAAAGAAACGTCGGCGGCTTGACTGGAACGTTGCTGTCTTTTAACAACATTTCAAATAGTCACGTCTGGGCCAGTTGAATCAACTGGCCCTTTTTTATTGGAAATGTCCGGTTGATATTTGTTGCCGTATCACATCCGCAATCAAACGATTTAACCCGGTGACTGGGGTTACCATTCTTCACGTAAAAAGCGGCTCGTCCTGAACCCCTGAAGTATCCGATCGCCACGCAGCAACAAGGAACGTGACTATGGGTGCCACAAATGGCCCACTATCTGAAGAACTGCTCGCTCAACTCAGGAAAATCGATACCCCCACCATCGCCAACGCGCTTGAACTGATGGATGTTCGGCCTCGCACCGAAGGGTTTATGCGGCCAGAAGTGAAGTCCGTATCACCGGTAACGGGAACAGTTGTTGGATACGCCGTCACCGGTGTAATTTCCGCCCGACACCGTTCTCCAAATGCCCTGGAACGTCGCGATTACTATGAAGCCATTAAGGCGATTCCGACTCCCAGAATGGTCGTACTGCACGACCTCGACTATCCGGCGACGATCGGTTCTTACTGGGGTGAAATACAGGGCAACATCGCACTCGGACTGGGCTGCGTGGGCGCAGTCACCGATGGTGGTGTCCGAGATCTGAAAGAAGCCGAGGCAATGGGCTTCCCGTTCTGGGCGAAAGAGATTCTTGTCTCTCATGGATATGTTCACGCAGTGGCGTACAACGTGCCGGTTGATGTCGGTGGGGTTTACGTACAACCTGGCGACCTTATAGCCGCAGACCTGCACGGTGTGATCCAGATTCCATTCGCCGCCGCAAAACGGCTTCCAGAAACCGCGAGGGCGCTGGCAGAACAGGAAGCTATCGTTATAAGTGCGGCGCAATCGCCAGACGTGACCATCAATTCGCTAGGCAATGCGTGGGCAGAATCGGCCAAAAAAGGCGCGCAGCAGAGCTACTAGCTATCTCCGATAGAGACACAAACTGGCGACCTGTAATCTGCTCTCTGGATTACGAACGGTTCAACGTTTGATGTTAATTCGTTAATCAGGACGCCATAATTATTTGAGAGACTTGAAACAATCCTCAATTCTGCTGTCTGCCCTGATCCGCATTACCAATAAAAATCCCCGATGATAGTCGTTGAAAATCTAACCAAAACGTTTGGCGGTCGAAGCCTGCTGTCGGACGTATCGTTCGCCATTTCGTCTGGCGAAAAAGTCGGCATTGTAGGGCCGAACGGTGCCGGAAAAACGACCCTCCTAAAGATGATCGCGGGCGACGAGCAACTGAGTGCTGGGAAGGTGAGCCTGACAGAAGGCGAGCTTGGGTTCTTGCACCAGGAAGCCGATGTACACCTCGAGCGGAGCCTGGATGAAGAGATGTGGACGGCACTGCCCGAACTCGCATCGCTACGAGAACGCATTGAAGAGATAGAGGAGGCCCTGGTACTCGAGGCCGACGATATCGAAAAATTAGCCGCTGACCTCGACGGAGCGCACGACCGGTTCAGAGTACTGGGTGGAAACGGAGTAAACGGATCGATTGCGAGGGTAACCAGTGGACTGGGGTTCACAACAGCGGACCTCGATAAGCCGTGCGGAGATTTTTCTGGTGGCTGGCGTATGCGGATTTCGCTTGCCAAAATCCTGCTGCGACGTGACAAACACCTGCTGCTCGACGAGCCAACGAATCACCTCGACAAATCTTCCAAGCAGTGGCTGGCGGAAGAATTAGCCAGTTATCCCGGTGCTGTGGTGATGGTGACCCATGATGGCGAATTTCTCGACAAGGTCGCTACTCGGGTATTGAACGTTGAGCAGGGAGCGGTGAAATCGTATCC
>CAYLWG010000132.1:0-3561 GCA_964387235.1 uncultured Dehalococcoidales bacterium | reverse complement strand
TACACGGCCTACCTGAAAGGCAAAGCGGCCCGCCAGATGCAGCTCGATGCCGATGCAGACCGCCAGGAGCGAGAAATCGCACGGCAGGAAAAATTCATCGAGAGATTCAGGTCTAAAGCGACTAAAGCTCGCCAGGTTCAGAGCCGGATCAAAGCACTGGACCGCACCGACCGGGTTGTGCGCATGAAAACCTCGAGGGCTACCAACTTCCAGATTAAATCGTCTGGACGAATCGAGCGGTTGGTGCTGAGTGCCAGATCCATCTCGCACGATTGGGAAGACTCTCCGACGCTTCTGGACGTGTCTCTTGAAGTCGAGAGAGGACAGAAAATTGTCCTGATCGGGCATAACGGTGGCGGCAAGAGCACTTTTTTGCGAATACTAGCCGGCGAAGTAGAACCGACAGAAGGTTCCGTGATATGGGCCGAGAGGGCAGTATGCGGGTACTATGCGCAGCACCAGGACGAAACGCTGAATCCTAAGTTAACGGTGCTTGAAGAGGTACGAAAATCGGCGCAGGACCAGCCCGACGGCGCACTGCGGGGGATACTCGGAAGGTTCCTGTTTTCAGCGGACGATGTGTTCAAGTCGGTGAAAATGTTGTCGGGTGGCGAAAAGAGCCGCGTTGCGCTGGCGAAATTCCTTGTTCAGCCAAGTAACGTAATGCTGTTGGATGAACCGACCAACCATCTCGACACGACTACGAGGGATGAGTTACTGGACGCGCTCAGTGAGTACGATGGCACCATTATCTGCGCCAGCCACGACCCGGCTATTGTCGAAGAGATAGCGACTCACGTGTACACGGTCGAAAACGGCGAGATGACGCTTACGAACGTGAAAAATTAGCCCAGGCACGCGCACTACCGCACAGTCGGCGTTCGGTAAATTCCACCAAAATTACTCCAGGGTGACAGGCTGTTTTGTCGTTATCGCTGGTCGCTTGAACTCATCGATTACCACCGGTGCGCGGCCTGTTCTGGAAGGGGCGGGGGAGCAACCTCAATAAGGTGCTACAGGCCGTAATCAAACTGCGCATACGCAAATCACCTGTTGAAATCCCGTACCGCTGACTATGAAAAATTACCCCTTCAATACTGGATGCTCGCGATGCAATTAACTTTTGTAAGTGCAAACAATGGTCTTAGTACGAGGGCAAATTGTGCCGACGGAACCGTTTTAAGAAACTGAGTTCCGAGTGATAATCGAATAAAGAGTACGGGGGTACATCGAAATGCGCTTGAGCGTAAAAGCCAAGCTGCTCGGGACGTCGGGAGTGCTGTTAATTGCACTCGTGGCAGTCGGCGCGGCAGCCATGTTGCAGATCGGCCAGGTAGGCGACCAGGCAGATCTGCTGTTCTCACAGAATCTTAAAACAGAAACTAAAACCGGCATCCTGCGGCGCGACATGCTGCTTATGCGGGAAGCGATACTCGAATATCCGCTGGCACCAGCCGAACGACGTTCAGAATTCGCTACCAAGATGGCAGAACTTGAAGAGGCGATCATCGCTGATATCAAGGATCTGCACACTCAGGATCTGTCCGAAGCCCAAGAAGGGTACTTAGACGATACGGAAGCCGGCATTGCTGCCTGGTACGCAGCACGCGACAAGGGTGTAATCGGGAACGCCGATAATGGGAACTCCGATGCTGCAGCCAACGCTGCGCTTTTCGGGATTGGTGGCGTGGCGTTCGCTGATGCGATGAAGGCCGTCGGAAACTTCGCGTCAGTAACCCGCGAAAGTGCGCAGGCAGCCGCCGACTCCGCAGTCGCGACTGAGAGCAGTGCAAGGACGATGCTGATCGTCATAGTTGCCGTTTCGTTCGTAATCGGCCTGAGCGCATCAATCTACATCTCCCGATCTATCTCAAAGGGAGTGACGGGTGTTGCCAAAGCGGCCGAAGCCCTGGCATTGAACACTTTGCCAGCCCTGAGGTCGCTGACACAGGCAGTTGCGCAGGGTGACCTTACTCAGCGTTCTAGCATCGTGATCGAAAGAGTGCCTGATTCCGGTTCGGACGAAATTGGAGACCTCGCAAGGGCTTTCAATTCAATGTCCGAAGAGATTGAAGGTGTTGGAACCAGCGTCGATAATATGGTCGTTGGACTCCGCGATGTAGTCGGTAAAGTATCGACCACGGCTCTGGAAGTTGGATCGGCAAGCGATCAGCTCGCATCGGCGGCTGAACAGGCAGGTCAGGCCACCCAGAACATTGCCGAGCAGGCACAGGGCCTTTCCCGTGGCGCAGACGAACAGCAGAAGAGCGTCGAAGGCACGACCGAATCTGTGAAGCAGCTCGGTTCGGCTATCGAGCAGATCGCATCGGGTTCCCAGCAGCAGAGCGAGAGTGTCGCAACGACATCCAGCGCCGTCGCTGAAGTATCTCGTGCGATAACCGAGGTTGCCAGCAACGCACAGGAAGCATCCGAAGGATCAAAGACTGCCGACGAAGCCGCTCGCAAGGGCCTTGGCCTTGTTGAGCAGACCGTCCAGGGTATGGACCAGATCAAGGACGCCGTTCAGGACGTTGCTGATCGAATTGGCGACCTTGGTGAACAGTCTGCAGAAATTGGCAAGATCGTCGCTGTTATTGACGACATTGCAGCTCAGACCAACCTGCTCGCATTGAACGCAGCGATTGAAGCTGCAAGAGCCGGTGAGCAGGGCCGTGGTTTCGCAGTTGTTGCCGATGAAGTTCGCCAGCTGGCGGAACGGGTTACGCAGGCCACCAGTGAAATTGCAAACCTTGTTGATGGCGTCCAGAAGGGCGTTGAAGAATCAGTCAAGGCAACTGAGCGTGGCACTTCAGAAGTCGAACGAGGTTCGGAACTTGCCAACGAGGCTGGAACCGCGCTGAACGAGATTCAAGAAGCGGTTCTGGTTGTTACAAACCAGGTCGAGCAGATATCGGCTGCTGCTGAAGAAGTGGCTGCATCAAGCGACGAGATGGTGAAATCCATCGAGAGCGTGAGTGCAATCACCGAGCAGACGACAGCTGCGACTGAAGAGATGGCAGCTAGCAACGATGATGTTCAGTCTGCGATGGGTGCCATTGCGGCAATCACCGAGCAGACCAGCGCTGCTGTGGAAGAGTCATCGGCTTCGACTGAGGAACTCAGTTCTCAGGTCGAAGAAGTGGTGGCATCTTCAGCCGCACTTGGCGACATGGCCAAAACGTTGAACGAAGCGATGTCCATGTTCAAACTGGATGACACGACTACAAATGAGGCTGGGGACTTTGAGATAGAGAAACTCGCCGCATAAGCAGGTTTCTTTACGGAAAGACCTTTTAGAGACGGGGTGTCGGTTGTTGCCGGCACCCCGTACTACTTTAAATGAACTCTAGCGGGAGATTGGTGGACTCAACTAACGATCTGTCCACTGGCTATGATCCACGATTATTAAGCGAATTCAACCGCCCAAAAAATATCGTCAAGCTGATAGTTCGCTTCCGCTATTACGATCGGTTACTACCATCTTTCTTACCTGACCCCCCCTGAAAAACGGGTTACGCAGGCCACCAGTGAAATTGCAAACCTTGTTGATGGCGTCCAGAA
>CAYLWG010000131.1:0-8335 GCA_964387235.1 uncultured Dehalococcoidales bacterium | reverse complement strand
GAGTGGCTCCGGTGGCTCGGGGTTTACCAAAGCTGTTGCGGTTTCAATTGCTCCTGAGATTCCCGGGGCTCCGGGGGCTTCACCCAGCATGTCCATCTGGCCCGAAATTTTTATGTTAGAGGAGTTGCCGACACCCGTTGTCTTAGAACCTGCACTCGTACTGACCGCTATTTTGGGCAGCCGGTTTGCTACGGCTCGAAGCTCGTAGTTCATCATGACTTTCAAAACCGCATCGCGGTCGAAATCACCGAACTTCGATGCTTCAGAATCGAACTCGACCGGCACATCACGCACTATCGTCGTCAGCACCAGCGCCGTGGCTGCAGCTTCGCGGTGTTCTTCAAGCAGGTTCATCGCACGTTTTGCACCGCGCAGCCCCTCGATGTTCTGAACCTCGTCGAGCCGACTGAACAACGATTCGAAGTGGCCGAGTTTGGTCAGCACAGCGCGGGCAGCTTTCTTACCAACACCCGGGACACCCGGAATGTTGTCGGACGGATCGCCTTCAAGCGCCTTTATTTCAGCGACATACTCCGGACCAAGCCCATCGTATTTTTCGGTGACAGCCGCCGGGTCGTAGGTACGCATTTCGCCGAAACCCGTGTACATCAGGAGCGATGTCTTATCGTCAACCAATTGCAGCTGGTCGGCGTCTCCAGTAAGGATGAGGGTCTTAAGGCCCTGTTCTGCCGCCTGCTTCGAAAGCGTGCCGATAAGATCGTCGGCCTCGAACCCGTCATACTCGAACACCGGCACGCCCATCGGCTCAAGAATTTCTTTTACGATCGGGATTTGCTCGTGAAGTTCGGGGTCTACTTCCTGCCGCTGTGCTTTGTAGGCCGGAAACATATCTTTACGGAAGGTCGGCGCCTTCGTATCGAAAGTCACCACAACATGCGTGGGCTTTTGCTCGCGCAGAACCTTCAGGAACATCGACATAAACCCGCTCGCTCCCGTGGTGTTCTGGCCCGAAGATGTGACGAGGTGATCGCGAACGGCAAACCATGCACGAAACACGATCGCATGACCGTCGATGAGCAAAAATAGCCGGTCGTCGGTTTCGGCAGGGGGGTTGGGAGTCATCTGGGGCGTGGTCTCGTTTTCGTTAATCGGAATCGTGCGTGGCGGAGAGTTCAGGTGTGCGGATTATAGCTATGTGACGCCTTCGGGACCGGGTTTGCATGGGATCGTTGACATACCTCGCAAGCCAATATATCGTTTAGCGAGGCATAAGCTTTCAAACACCAAGTTTACCCCTGAGATTCAAGATGACAACGATCACAGAACCCACCACGAAGCCTGCTAAGAATCTTGCGGACGTTGCCTACTGGCAGGCGCTGAACAGGAAGAGCCTTTTGAGGTTTTTCATGCTGCAACAGTTGAGTTCGGGCCCGGCGCATGGCTACCAGATTGCAAGCAGGATAGCGTTGTGCTGTGATGCCCGGCCCACCGACGCGATGATTTACACGATGCTAAAAGAACTCGATTCAGGTGGTTACGTCGGGTTCGAGACGGTGGTCATCAGTGGTCGCACCCGCAAGATTTACTCTCTTCTGGAACGTGGCTTCGAGGCGTACAGGGCCGCTGCTCTGGCGTGGTCGATGGTCTTGCCGCAGATCGAGATGGGGGTTAAGGAGGCAGGTGTGGAGCCCGCCTGCTGCACTACGACGGTTATCGATAGCCGACCTGTTGACGCAACTATTTTTGGAGACTGAGTTATGAAATCCTCGATTTCGCTTGAAGGGCTAACCCCGGTCGATAATGCAGCGTGCTGCGGCGATGGCTGCTGCGAGGGTAACGCTTCATCAGACATCGACACCGAAACTGGAGCTAAAACAACTGAAGCTATAGACGCTGCCGCGTGTTGCGGCGACGGCTGCTGCGGGGATGACGAAGTTTCGGGCGATATCACTCACGCCCAGCTCGATAACATCGTGGCTGCTGTCCAGCTCCGCTACGGCAACCTGGCCGAGGGTGCAGCGGTAAGGGCAGACGATCCATCAAAGCGAACGGCATCGGATAACTTCTACACCAAAGACCAACGAGCAGCTATTACGAGCGGGGCCGCGGGTGCTTCGGCGGGCTGCGGGAACCCGGTTGGCATTGCCGATGCGAAACCGGGCGAGACAGTGCTTGATCTCGGTTCGGGTGGTGGTATCGATTGCTTTCTGGCATCGCGTGAAGTTGGCAGCGACGGCTTTGTGATCGGCATCGACATGACTCCTCGCATGATCGAGCTTGCACAGAAAAACGCTGCTGAACTGCAGACCGACAACGTGGTGTTCAAGCTGGGGCGGATAGAGTCGATACCGCAGCCCGACAACACGGTCGATCTGGTTATTTCCAACTGCGTAATCGCACTATCTGAACAAAAAGACCGGGTATTCTCGGAGATACTGCGCATACTCAAGCCGGGGGGCAGGTTCGTTATTTCCGACATGGTTACCGAACGACCACTACCCGACGAGGTGAGCGCTTCAGCGACCGAGTGGGTGGCGTGCGTAGGCGGCGCAGCGGTGATGAGCGAGTATTTAGAGATGGTTTCTGATACCGGGTTCACCGGCGTCGAGGTGCTGGGCGAGGAGCCGAGCAGACCAAATTCTGATTCAGATAATTGGCAGTCGTCACTCAGGAATCTAACTCTGAGGGCTTTTAAGCCCGCGGGTTAGCAGACCGCACACCGGCCGTCGCCCTGAACACGCAGAAAACGTCGCCAGTGACTTACACTGGTTCGCTGCCATGCTCATCAACCCCTGGGTACGTAACTACGAAAAAGACGATCACGTCGCGCTCTCACGCGTGCGGGAATGGGCCGCCAACAAGCTTGATGGCCCGGTTGACTATGGTTTCGGTTACGGGACATGGGTATTTATCGGTACTGAAACCGTCATAAAAATCGACCCAGAGGTGGGTCGTCCCGAACGGTTCAGCCACGAACTGGCACTCAGTGCATTATCGATTCCAGGTGTTGCGACCCCGCATGTACTCGAAACGGGAACCCTGGAGGGTCGTGCATGGGTGATCCTCAACCGGATAGACGGCGAAATCGCCTACAACGTGTGGCCGGGCCTTAATGACGTGGCGAGACGAAATCTAACGACCCAGCTTGCCGGGGCACTCGGCCATATGCAGCAGTTCAGACCGGATGTATCGATGCTGCATGCCGAAACCGATGACTGGCCCAAACAGGTGCGAACCGCGTTCAACAGGGCGTTGCGGGGAGTCGATGCGATTGCACCGGGCCGGGTGCTGACGCAGTCGCAGGGGGCGTTTGCGCTGTGGGCTGAATCGCTCGATGAGCGGTCGAGGGTTTTGTGTCATGGCGACCTGTGGTTCGGTAATGTGCTGGTCGATGACGATGGCGCACTTACCGGTATCGTCGATTTCGATCGTGTAGCTATGGCGCCGCCAGATTATGACCTCGATATGCTGCTCAGGTTCTGGCGATACCCGTGGAACTTCGTGCCGGAGCAGCTCGAAGCGACGTACGAGAAGCCGCTCGATCTGGAGTTGCTGGCTCCATTTGTCGAGTTGTGCCGGGGAGGTTTGAGTGACGATGCGTTGTCGTCGCGCCTGAGCGCGCTTGAGCTGATTTACAGGTTGAATCTGGTGAAGCGTTTCGGCTGGAACGATCAGCACGCGGATATGTTCGAGCTGGTGCTTTCAGGAGACTGGGCCGAAGGCCTCGTGTAGGTTGGTGGGTGGCATTGCCACGTTTGAGCGGAAATGGGTGCTGATGGCTGAATCGACGAGGCCGGGCCGTTGGAATCTGCAGGTACGGGAGTTCTGCGCACATACGCTCCCAAACATACTCAATTGCAATCCATAACCCTCTCCAACCGCCATCCCAGCCAACTGCCGCTTCAACCCCGGCCAAGGAACCTCGGATCGCGTTGTTAATCAGGTGGTACCGACTGTTTCGACACGGGATGACTGGGAATTAGAGTGTGGCGAATTTGGATCACCTGTCCTGCACACTGCCATCGAAACCTATTGGAGTGTCCAACACCTTCGGGTTTTCTGCGCCTGCCAACGCCGCCTCGTTCAGTTCGATGCCCAGGCCGGGGCCGTCTGGCACTACCAAATAGCCATCTACCAGTTCCAGCGGAGTCACCAGCAGGTCGCTCTTGGGTGGCTCCGATTCGCCCGTGTATTCCTGCAAAGCGAAGTTCGGAATACAGGCGTCGAGCTGTACGCAGGCTGCCGTGCTAACCGGCGAAAGCGGGTTATGCGGAATCACCTTCACATGGTGCGCTTCAGCCATCGCCGCCACTTTCTTGCAGCCTGAAAGCCCCCCGCAGAGGCACAAGTCGGGCCGGACGTATGAAGCGGCTTTGGCTTCAAGTAATTGCTGATACTCGAAAATCGTCGTGAATCGCTCGCCGGTCGCGATCGGAACACTGCACGCAGCGGCCACATCGCCCATAATCGCCGGGGAATCGGGCAGCATGGGGTCTTCGTAAAAGAACGGATTGAACTGTTCGAGCCTCCGGCCCAGCCAGATGCTCTCGGCCGGTGTCATCTGTCGGTGTATTTCGATGCAAAGATCGACCTGCGTGCCGACCGCTTCTTTCACAGCCCCCACTCGTTCGACTGCCTCGTTGGCCCATTCGGAGTACGACCTGTGCAGGTAGTAATCGGGTGCAAACGGCGTGAATCGTACAGCAGTGAATCCATCGTCAGCCGCGGCGATGGCACTCGCCACCAGTTCGTCTTTCGTGTTGCCACCGACGTGCATGTAACAACGGACTCTGTCACGTGTCTTACCGCCCATCAGGTCATAGATCGGAACGCCGAGCCGCTTGCCCTTGATGTCCCACAATGCAATGTCAATCGCCGATAGCGCACCCTGCACCACCGAGCCCATGAAGTGTGACGAGCGATACAGCCACTGGTAGTGATGTTCGATAGGGCTGGGGTCTTTGCCCACCAGGTATTCGGCCATCGTGTCGACCATCGTTTTAGTCGGACGTTGCCAGCCGTGAACGCCACCCTCGCCGATACCGACCGTGCCGTCTTCACAGTAAATGCGGATAAGCAGCCAGCGGTCCCACAGGATCGTTTCTACTCGTTCGATTTTCGTCGGTGCTGGCACAGGTCGTTCCGTTCGTTGGGTGTTGGGTGGCTGCAGGCACTGGAGTGGGGTGAAATTGTTTTCTAATGGCGAAAAGGTAGCTGCAAACTGGTGCAGTTACAAGTTCGAACGGGTTTGTGCCGTGGTGCTGGCGGGTTTATAACATTGGGCAAAGTCGACTGGCCCGCATCGGCCTGAAGCCAATGTGATTGTTTTGACATGATGTGAGTGCCAGTGTGTTGTCATCCCGGACTTGATCCGGGATATCCCTCGGATGCGGAACGAGCCGACGTGCGTTGCGAAGATAGCGTAATGGTTCACAGGAACAGCTGTTGTGCGCTTGAATAGTGGCCGCCCGCCCGAGAGATCCCGGATCAAGTCCGGGATGACAATGACTACGAAAAATCGCTCCAACGTGACGTATTTCTGTCACATCGACAGAGCCAACCAACATTGAGTAAGAAAGAAAAAACCGTTGTTCGACCTCGTAATCAAGGGTGCGACCGTTATCGATGGTTCAGGGTCCGCAGGAATACGTCGTGACGTGGGAATCACAGGCGACAGGATCGTCGAAATAAGCCCGAATATCGAGCCAAGTACAGAAGCAAAAGAAACCCTCGACGCCACCGGCCTCGTCATTTCACCCGGCTTCATCGACGTACATTCGCATGACGATTTTCATGTTTTGGTCGAACCGGAAGTTCGGCACAACATTCTTCAAGGCATCACCACCGTCATCGTCGGCAACTGCGGCTTCGGGGCGGCAGCTTCGGACGCTGGCAAAGTCCAGATGAAGGCGATCAACGAACCGAGTGCCGATCTGCCCGACTGGGACGGTTACGCCGGGTATCTCGAAGAAGTAGCGAAAATCGCTCCAGCCCTGAACGTTGCCGCGCTTGTCGGTCACCACACTGCACGCAGGCAGGCTATGGGTGGGGTAGAAAAACGGCCACCGACCAGAACCGAAATGGCCGACATGCTCGCTATTGTCACTGAAGGCATGGAAGCCGGGGCAGTCGGCATGTCGACCGGCCTTGTGTACGAACCCGGCCGCTATGCGACTACCGAAGAAGTTGCCGACCTCGCAAAAGTCGTCGGTAGATACGGAGGCCTCTACGTCTCGCATATGCGTGATGAAGGTTCGGGTCTGCTGGATTCTGTACGAGAAACCCTGCACATCGGCGAAGCCAGCGGCTGTGCGGTCGAGATTTCACACCACAAAGCGGTTGGTGCATCTAACTGGGGCAAGGTTGCACGGTCGCTTGAAATGATCGAGGAAGCGGTGGTAAAAGGACAGGATGTTACAGCCGACCAGTATCCGTACACTGCCCGAAGTACGATGCTGTTCGCTCTTGTCCAGAACGGCACTTTCGCGGCTGGCGATGGCGGTGCAATGGGAAAATCGGAACCTTCAGAGGTTCTGCTCTGTTCGGTGCCGGGTCGGGCCGAATACGAAGGACGGACTCTCCAGAGCTTCGTCGACGAGTACGACCTGCCGGGCGAAGAGGCGGCGAATCGGTTGCTCAGTGATATCTCCCCCGACATCCTCGTCGCTGCTTTTGGCATGGACGAGGGCGATGTTCGGATGGTGATGGCCCACTCTTCGACCATGATCGGAACCGACGGGCTCGACCGCGGTGGAAAGCCGCACCCGCGTGCGTGGGGCACGTACCCGCGGATACTGGGCAAGTATGTGCGTGAAGAGGGGGTCATTTCACTGGAAAACGCGGTTCACAAGATGACGCAGATGCCAGCAGAAAAATTCGGTATTGCGAACCGGGGGTTGGTCAAAGAAGGCTATTTCGCCGATCTAGTGCTGTTCGATCCCGGCACGGTGATCGACGGTGCGACCTACGAGAATCCGCGGGTCGGACCAACCGGTATGCCGCATGTGATCGTGAACGGGCAGTTCGCCGTGCGAAACGGAAAGCATGAGGGATCGAGGTCGGGGCGGGTGCTCCGGCGGGGGCTGGCTTAGGATTTGATATCGATTAAATCTGAGAGTGCTGAATTACACTCTTCGCATAGATAGGAATCTATCATTGCTTCGCCGGCACTATCCGGTCGTCGCCAACCGTATTCTGTTGATTCGTCTGGCGTCCACGGTGCCGGACTAATCTTGTTCGATTCGTAAGTGTCTTTACCGAGTGTCCGGTGGCAGCGATCACAAATCAGGTCGATATTTTTGCAATTTTCACACCAACTTGGGAGTTGATCGACCCAAGCACCAGCAATCTTCAGCCGATCTAAATTTATGTGACCGGCGTTTTCCAAGTTCCAAGTTAGTGCCTCTCGTTCCGGGTCGAAGGGACTGGTCATAGAACTGCCAGTCATTTGAGCAGTTGGTGAACCGCAATGTGAACACACAGCCATTTTCGTTCCTTAAGGTAATAGTGGTTTTAATGAATACCAAAGCCAAATACTAGCAAAGCGATTATCCAGCACGTTGGATCGTGAACGGCCAGTTCGCTGTGCGAAACGGAAAGCACGCCGGTTCGCGTTCAGGCCGGGCGCTTAAGCGCGGGCAGGTTGGATAGGGATGTTCTCAAAAGCTCCATATTCCCGGTGAGATGGAATTCCCGACAGGACCTTCCTCCTCTCATAAATTTTGTTGTGATATTTCTCAAGGCCTGCGGAGTAGATAGTAGACTGCACTTGATTTGCATCCTCAACCTCTGCGTCAGCCCTGACCAGGAAAAACATGTCCCCAGAAATCATCGAATCGGTTTCGGTTACGCCTATTCCGTCGAGCTACCAAAAGGAACTCGGCAAGAACGCATATGCCGACAACCGCGGAACGCAGTGGCTCGAATGGCTGGTCAGGGCAAAGAGTACGAGCGGCGCAGAGGGCATCACGATCGCCAACCGGTTCATGCGCGAAAGCACTGTCGCCAAACTTCTCGAATTTCTCAAGGGGGCATTGCAGGGGCGCGAAGTTGATGGCCTGTTGGAAATTTCAAACGGAATCGTGAACGGCCCGGGCCCTGACATGGGCCGCTGGTATCTGGGCAACGGCTGGCTATCGATTCTCGCCTTCGACCTCGTCGGCAAGCTTCGGGGAGCATCGGCCATCGACCTGCTTGGCGGCAAAAAACACGACTCGGTTCCGGCCTACGACACCACCCTGTATTTCCAGGACTTCCTCGTTCCTGAGAGGGGGGCGTTGCAGGTTGCCGATGAAGCCGCCGCAGCGGTAGCCGACGGCTGGAAAGAGCTGAAGATCAAGACCGGCCGGGGTGGTCGGTGGATGATGCCCGAGGC
>CAYLWG010000130.1:0-8455 GCA_964387235.1 uncultured Dehalococcoidales bacterium | reverse complement strand
TAATTTTCCTCCCGAAGAAGCAACCACTTCACGGTGACCGAGATCACTGACAGCAGCGACTTCTTCCACACAGGACGGGCATCCTACTGACTCTCGGGAATTTTGCTAAGCCTTCCCGAAAGTCTATTACGCTAACGCCTTACGCCCTGAACTTTTAGTTGCACGATTCTATACGATTATGCGTTGATCGGCACGTCTTTCGTATTATTTTACTTTGTTGCATATATTTATCGTAATAATACTAAAGTAACTCCAAGTAACGCTCGGGGCGGCACTTAGCTCATGGCCGGAACAGATATCTCGCCTGATAGCGATTAGTTGAAAGCTGAATGGTCTCGCTGACAACCGGCCTCTAATCCGCGCTTATAAGCGTGAATCGAGTCGACTCTGACACAATTGACAACCGACGAATCCACGAAACTCAGGCACTGGAAGGAAATTCCAGTCCGTCGAAAAAGTTCCCGATCGCTGGCCCGGGTCTGGCACTCGTTACTAACAACGCGCAGAGAAACCCTCGTCCTGGACAGACGCAAGGGTTTCTCTTTCGAAATCAGGTTGCTGAGCGCTACGGAGCGGAGACGTTCACCTGAATTGCCACTGCAATCGGCGGCCCCTTAAACGTTACCGGCGTCAACACCATCCTTATGTTGTAGGTCTCTTCCAGCAAGGCATCGAAGTCGGAGTTGCCGAAATCTGGATTCCAGGATTGCTGGTACAGAACCGTGTCGCCGGGGACATTTCCGCCGAACAGGAGATCAACCGGGACCGGGAACCCGAATAAAATCGTAAACATGTCTGTTTCAAGAGTCAGGTCATAGTCGGCGAGAGTCTTCCCCGCAGCCACCCCCTGTGCCCCACGAAGATCCACATGCCAGTCGTAGTTCCATGTGGCACGTGTACCAGTGCTGAATCCAGCATCAGCTTCGTAGATGCCCACTTTGTTGTTCATGTTCGGAATGGCAGAAAGCAGCCCCACGAAACGCTGTTGCGCTCGGAGTCCGATCTGGATTCCGTACCGCTCAACAATGGTGAATTCTCCGTTGATTTGGCCGCTGCCTCCGATGGGGATCAGCCCCGGACCAGTCGGCGAGCCAGATACCCATGTCGAAGCATCAACTCCGATGGTTACCTTACCCGGCCCACTCTGGGGCATGGTCGGTTTACCGGCCATCACGGTACTTTCCAACCCCACAAGCAATCCGATAACAAGTGCCAGTGACGCAACTGATATCGCGAATCGTCTCATGACTCTCCCTTCGGAGAAGTGATCATTTCGCGGCAGCAGGGCTGCCGTATAACTGATACCTCTCCATCGAGTACGGGCATTCCGCGAATTCCGGATTATCCCGCTCGGCTTTCGGTACGAATTATTGCTAATACGTCGGTTTATATGAAATTATCCGCGGAATCATACACCACTACGTATAATCATATGTTCTTTACGTACTATTTGAATATATTTAGGTGTTTATCGTCAGATAAGATCGACTCATGGCAATTACGCCTCATACCGGCATACTGGCCCGGCCGGGGCGAAGTGGCAATTGGCTGGCCGATTGCAATTTGCACACGGTCACGTTGCGTGCGGCGTGCTTGTTGGCATGTTGTATTGCGTAAGACGTTCTAAATTTGGCGCGTCACATCATTTATGTGGCGGGCGTCGCCTATGAATGTTTTATTGCTGCCCGACATACATTCGAACCTTGTCGTGCTTGAAGCTGTTCTAAGTGATGCGACAGCAACGTTCGGTAAAGCCGAAATATGCGTGGTGGGCGAACGCCGGGTTCCGTTGCGAGATCGCGTTGGATCCCTCCGGCAGGGTCGGGCTGACAGAAGGGTGTAATTCGCTTCGTTTTTGTCAGGTTGGCAGCGGTTTCACGACATCGGCCAGGGCTATATCGCCTCTGTCACACAGGTTGCAGTGGCGTGTGTGCTTCAGATGACTGCTCGATACTGACCCGGTCGCCAGGCCGCACTTCGCCGCCGCTCAAGACAATCCCCATCACCCCGGTCTTCCGTATGAGTTCGCCGTCTGGGCCACGATCGAGAACAGCTTTCATCAGCCCCGGAATTAGATCGTCCAGTTGTGAACACGGATTTCGAAGACCTGTTAGTTCGACAATTGCCTGATCGCCAATTTTCAAATGTGTTCCGACTGACAAAGAAAGCAGATCGATTCCGCTGGTGGTGATGTTTTCGCCCATCATGCCCGGCTCCACACCAAAGCCCTTTTCCTTAAGTTCATCGAGCAGTTCTGAGTGAATAAGGTGTACCTGCCTGAGATTGGGCCTGGTTGCGTCGCGCCTGACTCGCGACAGGTGCTTGACCTTCGCTCCGCTATGGGCATCGCCTTCCACACCAATCCCTTCGACAAGCGTGATCGCGGGTAGCGAGGTTTTGGATACGGAGTGGTGTTCGCTGGCGTGAACTGCAAAAACTGATGAATTCATAAAGACCGGCCCCCTTTGCCCGATTCATTATCTATGTTTGTCATCTCGACCGTTGCGGTGATGTTTCAGGTCGAGTGGTGGGGTGAGTTTTCCAGTACCGGTTATTGTTGGGATGTGGTGACGAAAACGCCTGAAATCTCTCCGCTCCGGTCGAAACGACAGTGGGGTGTCAGGGGTGTTCGCAGATGGGACGGGGAGCTGAGGTTGCGGGGGGGGGGGTGAGCAGATGAGTCGGAAACCCCGTTATTTCACGTTCTGCTCACCTCCCTTTTACGGCTTACGGCGCAAATAGATCGGGGTCTGGAATGTCGAATTCTGCATCCGTGGCATCAGTGTTCTCGTTCCGCCCGTCTGTATCTTCAGCATCGCCCGATTCCTCATCTGATGAGTTGACGGAATCAGTCTTTACCTTCTCCAGCGGAGCGAACGACAGCATCAGCCGTTTCACGCCCTGCGCGGCGAAGGCCACGGTAACCTGTGTATCGCTGCCAGTGCCCGACGAACTTACGACTATGCCCTCGCCAAAGTGATTGTGACGCACTTTGTCTCCCGCAGAAAACTCGCTTATTGGCCGTTTGGCGGGGCGCGGTGCCAGAACCGTAACTTTCCGCCGGGTCCACATTGGGTCGGGCATGCGATCAGCCACACGGGCATGTCCACGTATATCGCGTGTCGTAACCAACGAATCGGGAATTTCTGCAAGGAACCGTGACGCCGTCTGCGCACCCGACTGGCCTCGAAACCGACGCTGGAACGCCCGGAACATGTAAAGCTTTTTCCGGGCCCTTGTCATACCCACATAAAGCAGGCGGCGTTCTTCTTCCAGTTGTGAAGGGTCGTCAGTACTTCGTTCGATGCTTCGTGAATGAGGCAACAAGCCCTCTTCGAGTCCAACCAGGAACACCGCATCGTACTCAAGGCCTTTGGCCTGGTGAAGCGTTATCAGCGTAATCGCTTCATCCTCTAACTCGGCGTCATCACCACCCTGCAAGCTGTCCACATCGGAAACCAGCGCGACATTTTCGAGAAAATCTATTAGCTGGCCGCGTTCTTCCGCTCCCCCGAACTGCTCGGCCGAAGCCTTCAGTTCCTGCAGGTTTTCCATGCGCTCTTCGCCGCGTTCCTTATCATCGCGTAGCATCGCGCCATATCCGCTGCGTTCAACGGTAAGGTCGATCAGTTCCGTGGTGTCCAGCGCCATCGACTGCTCGATCAATCGCGTGATCAGATCGCCAAAAGCACTTACCGACTTCAGAGCGCGAGTGGCAAGTTCAATATCGAACGCTGCGGGCTGCTCATCTCCGCCATGCACCCGGCTGATGTCTAAAATGACATCTAGCAAAGGCACATCCTTCAGGGTCGCCACACGCCTGAGTTCGGCGAGTGTTTTAGCCGATATTCCGCGGGTGGGAACATTGATAATCCGTTCGAGAGCGGCATCGTCAGCAGGGTTCGCGACCAGCCGCAGGAAGGCCAGCACGTCCTTCACTTCCTTGCGGTCGTAGAATTTCACACCGCCTACGAGCCTGTATGGAATGCCTTCACGGTTGCAGGCCACTTCGAACGCACGAGACTGGGCATTGACCCGGTACATGACGGCAATTTCGTTTTTACCTATACCGTCTTTTTGTTTCAGCCCGACAGCCTCTGCCAGCACCAGTCGAGCCTCTTCTTCTTCGTTGTATGCCTCGGCTACCACGATCCGCGTTCCGCGGCTGTTTTCAGTCCAGAGCTCTTTTTCCATTCGTCCGTCGTTATTGCCAATTACCGAATCGGCAGCTTCCAGGATGATCTGCGTTGAACGATAGCTCTGATCGAGTGTTACGACCTTTGCGCCTTTGAATGTCGCCTGGAAATCAGTCAGGTTCGTTGGGTCGGCATGACGCCAGGAATAGATCGACTGGTCAGGATCGCCCACCACGCAGATGTTTCGGGTTTTCAGTGCGAGCAGCCGTGCGATCTGGAACTGGAGCGGGTTGGTGTCCTGGAACTCATCGACCAGCAAGTGTTCAAACCGATTCTGGTACTTTTCGAGTACTTCGGGATACCCCTCCAACAACATGAACGTCTTGAGCAGCAGATCGTCGAAGTCAGCGGCGTTTGCCCGCTGCAAAGCACCCTCGTACGCCTCGTAAACACGGGCAGCGATTTCTTCCCGGTAAGTATCGGTGCGTTCCGCAAACTGGGCCGGGCTCCACATATTGTTCTTTGCATCGGATACAACACCCAGTAGCGCCCGCGGGGGAAACTGCTTGGGGTCGATATCGAGTTCGTCAAGAATGCGGCGGGCCACGCGCGACTGGTCGTCGGCGTCGTAGATAGTAAATTCTGGCTTGAGTCCGACATGCTCGCCGTCCGACCGCAGAACTCTCGAGCAGAAGCCGTGAAATGTCCTGATCTGCAGTTCGTCCGAGCCGTGCCCAACAAGCCGTTCACACCGTTCACGCAGTTCTCGCGCTGCTTTGTTGGTGAATGTGACTGCGAGGATTTTCCAGGGTGGAATACCTTTTTCGCCGATCAGGTAGGCGACCCTGTGCGCCATGACGCGGGTTTTGCCGGAACCCGGACCCGCCACGATAAGCAGGGGGCCATCGGTGTGGGTTACGGCTTCACGCTGCCTTTCGGAAAGACCGGCCAGCAGCCTTTCTGTAGGCGATATGAGCGAATTCGAAGGCATCCAGCAATGTTAGCCGTCACCCGGCCAATTTTTTGTTCAGGCGGCACTAATCTCGGGCGCGATTATCGATTCAACAGGTGGGTTCGCAAACCAGTGCAGAGTGGCAAGACCGGCAGCCTGAGTCGGCCACCAACTGATAGATAACCAGCACGATCACCGGCACCGGGTATCACCGGCACGCTCGACCCGATGCGCACGTCCTAAAACAAACGTCGCTCGCGACCATCAGCAGTCAATAGTCGGAGTAAATGTTTTCAACCAATTATCTCTCGTGACTGCAAGGGTCTTATCATCGACACGCCAGTAGTAGCGGACACGGTTGTAAAACGCGTTGACCTGCCATGAGCCATAAAGAAGGTACTGCGCTCGGAATTCCTGGCTTTCGAATACGTTCCAGCAACTAACGGGTTCATCTTGATTCAAAAACCCGCGATGTGTGGCAATTCGCAGGTACTGCTGAACTTCATCGACGACTGTGAAACTATCGCGCGTAGAAGGAATCGGCGTAAGTTCTCGGTCGTTCTCGAAAAGAATCACCGACGTCAGCATAAAAATGGCAACAGCGGCCACTGAAACATAAAAGCCGGTCTTCGCCACAAGACTTTTAGTGAGACGGCTCTGTTTGGGTCCGCGGCGCGGGGCTAAGGTGTCGAGAATGCTCAATTTTCAGCTTTGATTCTGGTATCGCCGATTCGGTCTCAGGCAGATTTTAGCCAGATCACTCTCTGGCAGGTCACTGCCGCATCTGGTGCTTGCAATTATGAACGACTGGTCGCTGCGTTCAATAGCAAGAATTGTTCAGCTTTACCTTGTAGCTGGCTGTGCCATCTGGTCTTTTAAAGCCGAAATATCGAGATGATCGGATACAAGATCGACCATTCTGGCAAGCTTGTCGGGGTGGTCGAAGCCGATCTGAGGCTGAAGACCTTCCAGTTGCTCGGCAACATCGTGTGTGTTGCCCGGAACTACAACCAGCGGAACTCCGGCCTGTGCAGCTTCGTACATCACGTACTCGACTGGCCGGATTCCTTTGGTGAGGATCAGTGCGCGTGTAGTGTCGGTCTGAATAGCTGCCAGCTGAACATCGGGCCTATCGCCGCGGACGATAACGCCGGTGTTCTTGCGACTGGCGAAGTAGAAAGGGCCCCAGTCGAGTACCAGCCCGCCGATCAGGAAGTTTTCGAGAAGCCGACCGGACTGGTCTTCTCCGCTTAAGAACTGTCCACCAAGAAATTCGGCCACCTGCCCTAGCTTCGGGGCAAGCATTCGTCGGTCGTCGGGAATGCCACCGAGAAACGTTGCACCTGCGGTTCCAATATCGGCGGCGAAAATACCGGCGGCATCCTCGCCCCGGTATCGGGGAAGTGCATTGACAACGACACCGGCCAGACGTGACCCGTATTCGCTAGCAGCAGCAGAAATTCCTTCACCGTAGCGGGCAACGAGCAAAATCAGGCCATCGGTAGCTTCAGCGAGTTTCAAGTTGAATTTGACGTTGCTTGAACCTTCGATAATCACGACTCTGCTGTCGCCAGTCGATTTCGAGATTTTTGCAGTAATGTCGCCTATGGCCCCACTCGCTGCGGGGGATTCTGGCAGCAGCCTGGCAAATGTGGCCGCATCGACATTGTCATCAGCGTCGGTGTCGGCATTGACGGCTTTGCCCAGAGCTGCGGGTGTTTTTTCCGACCCCATTTTCACGGCGAGTGCGGCTGCGAGCGCAGTCTTTCCGGCACGGTCCGATATTGATGCGATGATCAGAGTCGCCATTGAATGTCCTTGAAGGTCAGGTGGTGCCGTGGGTATGCCGATGGAGCGCGATGGGTCGAAGCTGGCCCGGCCCGCAGTCTCCAGCAGATCTCTGGCAAAGGCTGCGGGCCGGATTATACCAGTCAGAATTGAGATTCCGACTGGTTTTCATGCGACACCAATTGAACTAGATCGAGTGGTCGCGGTAGGCCCGATAACTTGGGCGGGCCTCGTGCCCGACTCTCTTGCCCCGCTTCCACCATGCGGATACGATGAATTGCTGTGCGCTACGTCTGGCCGAGGTAGCTCAGTTGGTAGAGCAATGGACTGAAAATCCATGTGTCGGCGGTTCGAGTCCGCCCCTCGGCACCATGTGATTGCACACAGAGAAAAGCCCCGATCATTCAGCATCGGGGCTTTTTTAATCAGGTGTGAACAACGGTCTACACGCCCGCTGCTGGCTATTTCTTTTTCTGGCAGGCGGTCGCCCCGCAACCTGCGGCTGTAAATACTGCAAAAACGCAGGGAACTTCCAGATTTTCCGCTGGTTTGCGGCATATTAGTCGAGTCGTGCCAGGTAGTTCTCCGGCCCTGTACGCTAACCTTGCTGTTCAACTTGATCCAGAAGTTAGAGCCTGCTGATATTCGGCGGCCAGCGGGCAATTCCACCCCACGCTCACCTCAACGCCCCTGTCACCCTTTAAAAGAAGAGATTCGCCCATATGACAGACAAGCCCCTGCTCGCAATCACCATCGGCGACCCATCGGGTATCGGGCCGGAAGTAGTTGTAAAAGCCTTCCAGCACCGCCACCTGTACGACCTGATGCGACCCGTGCTGATCGGCACGGTCCTCGACGTGCAAAAAGCGGTGAACGCAATCGGGTCGTCCGATTCGGTGATTGCCATAAGCTCTGCTGCCGAAGCAAAAGGGGAACCAGGCACGTTCGAAGTTGTTTCACCCGGCGACTGGGAAGGCACGGAGTTCCCGGTGGGCAAGCACGATGCAGGCTCGGGAGCAGCATCACACCTGTGGGTCGAAACGGCCGCAAAAATGTGCATCGAAGGGCAGGTTGCTGGCATGGTGACCGCCCCGGTGAACAAGGAAGCGTGGCACATGGGCGGCAGCACCGACACCGGGCATATGGAAGTGTTCAGGCGGCTGACAGGTTCCGATTACGTGGCAACAATGCTGGTGAGCGGCCCAATGCGGTGCATGCACCTTTCGACCCACAAGCCCCTCGCCGAAGCGTGCAAATACGTGACGACAGAAAACATTATGACGGCGCTACGTCTTACGCAAAAGCACTTCAACGAATGGGGTTTCGACCGACCGCGTATCGCCGTGGCGGCACTCAACCCGCATGCGTCCGACAACGGCCTGATCGGCAGCGAAGAGGCCGACGAAATCGCACCGGCCATCGTCATCGCTAAAGCAGAAGGTATCGACGCAACTGGGCCGCACCCTTCTGATTCGATCTTTAACCAGGCGGCAGCTGGCAAGTACGATGTCGTGCTTGTGATGTACCACGACCAGGGACACATCGCTATCAAGGTGTACGGGGTCGAGGAATCGGTCAC
>CAYLWG010000129.1:7273-8524 GCA_964387235.1 uncultured Dehalococcoidales bacterium | reverse complement strand
CTGGGTGGAATGATGACAAACTTCCAGACGATTCAAGCTCGAATCGAACGTCTGGTATTTCTGGAAGACGCATTTGCCAAAGGCACTGTCGTTTCTCAGACCAAACGAGAATCCCTGATGCTCGCCTCCGAGGTTGAGCGGTTGAACAAGTTCTTCGGCGGCATTAAGGAAATGGAAAAGCTGCCACAGGTACTGTTCATCGTCGATATCGAAAAAGAAAATATCGCCGTTTCCGAGGCACGCCGTCTCGGAATCCCGATTGTGGCTATCGTGGACACGAACTGCGACCCCACACAGGTCGATTACCCGATCCCCGGTAACGACGATTCAGTGCGCTCAATCACATTGATCGCGCAGCATATTGCTGAAGCAATTGCCAGCGGCAAAGTGGCTGCTAAGAAGGCTCGCGAAGAGCGAATGGCAGCCGAGGCCGAACTTGAAGCACAGGAAGCTGCTGCGCGTGCTGAAGCCCAGGCAAAAGCGGCTGAACGTGCCGCCAAAGCAGCTGAGGAAAAAGCTAAAGCAGACGCTGTGAAGGCCGCAGAAGCCAAAAAAGCTGCCAAAGAAGCACCGAAGGCTACCGAAGGCGAGACAAAGAAAACCGCGGTAAAAGCTGAAGCTGGCACAGAAAAAGCCGGATCAACAGCGAAAGTAGAAAAGCCCGAGAGTTCCAAGGCGAAAGATGCACCCGTAGCGAAAGCCAGTACGGCCAAAGAGAAGCCGAAAGCCGAAAGCAAACCTGCCGACAAGGCAAAGGCGGAAGCTACCGCCACGAAGCCCACTGCGAAACCGAAGGCAACGCCTTCGACCAACGAAAAAGCAAAAACTGAGGAAAAAGCCGAAACCAAGGCCGTCTCAGACAGTGATGATAAGAAATCAGAGTCATCGAAGTCCAAAACTGACGATTCTAAATAGCTTTTTGCTGCGTCAACACGAGCGAAATTGATTACAGAGTGACCTTGCCCGACCGGCCATCTAGGCCGATGGGTAAGGTCACTGAACGAGGATAAAGAAGTGCCAGTTACAGCTGCGCAGGTAAAAGAACTCCGAGACAAGACGGGTGCCGGCATTATGGCCTCCAAGCGGGCGCTTGAGGAGTCGGATGGCGACATTTCGAAAGCCGAGGCGATCCTGAGTAAAAAAGGCCTCGCTTCAGCCGCAAAAAAAGCTGGAAGGGCAACGTCAGAGGGTCTCGTAGTTTCATACATCCACCACGGTGGACGTGTAGGTTCGATGGTCGAACTGAATTGC
>CAYLWG010000129.1:0-7262 GCA_964387235.1 uncultured Dehalococcoidales bacterium | reverse complement strand
TCGTCGCAAGAACCGATGAGTTCAGCGCGCTGGGCCGGAACCTTGCAATGCAAATCGCCGCAATGAGCCCTCGGTACGTAGACCGTGACTCGGTTCCCGATGGTGTCGAGGATGTTAACGACGAAGATCTGCTCTTTGAACAGGATTACATCCGCGATTCCAGTGTGAAAATCGCTGACGTAGTGAAAGAGTCGATAGGAAAACTTGGAGAGAACATTCGCATCCGAAGATTCTCTCGTTTTGAACTGGGCGGGTAGTTGAAAAGTAAAAAAGCCCGGCCAGTTGGCCGGGCTTTTTCGCAAGGAAGTGGGACGCATGACGAAACCGGCATATTCACGGGTAATTCTGAAGATGTCCGGAGAGTCATTTAAGGGGCGTCTTGATTTCGGTATCGATGCCGACACGCTTCAGTACCTCTCAGGCGAAATCAAGAGCATCGTTGAGATGGGTGTCGAAGTTGGGATAGTAGTTGGCGGCGGTAACATCTGGCGTGGTGCCGACCACGAAAAACGTGGGATGGACCGATCTACAGCTGATTTTGCCGGAATGTTAGCGACGATCATGAATGCTCTTGCGCTACAGGATGCACTCGAAAGCGCACAGGTAACGGTTCGCACCCAATCTGCAATCTCAATGCCGTCCGTCGCTGAACCGTACATTCGGCGTCGGGCTGTGCGTCATCTCGAAAAAGGTCGGGTTGTCATCTTTGCGGGAGGCACCGGGAATCCCTACATGACGACAGATACGGCGGCCGCACTGCGTGCGCTCGAAATAGGCGCTGGTGCCTTGATTATGGCTAAAAATGGAATCGACGGCGTATATGACGCCGACCCGCGCGAACACAAATCGGCGAAAAAGTACGATCGCCTGACACACCACGAGGCCCTATCGCAGAGACTCCAGGCTTTAGACAGCACGGCTCTGTCGCTCTGCATGGACAATTCTCTGCCCATAGTCGTCTTCGACATTTTCAAGAGTGGGAACCTGACTGCGATTCTGTCTGGAGACCATGTCGGTACGCTGATTGTTGACGGCGAGGCCAGTTCTTAGCACGATTCTGCTGGCTTATCTGTGGCCCCACAGCGATATGTAGGTGGCGGATTTGCCCGGACGGCTGTATTTTTTCTTGTGAAGTGGGTACTTTAATCGGGATACCCATTCAAGTAGAGCCGGGAGAATGATGATGCTGCAGGAAACACTCGACGAAGCAAAGTTGCGTATGTCGGGTTCGGTTGAAGCTTTGAAGCGCCACATGATTGGCGTGAGGACCGGGCGCGCGTCGACGGGCCTCGTGGAAAATCTCAAGATCGAGTACTTTGGCAGCGAGATGCCGCTGAACCAACTGGCGCAGATAAGCATCGGCGATGCGAGACTGCTCGTCATACAGCCGTGGGACAAGAACGCCATCGACCCGATAGCGAAGGCGATTCAAAGTTCCGATCTGAGTATCTCTCCCAATATCGACGGTGCGATCATCCGGCTCAACCTCCCCCCTCTGACCGAGGAGCGTCGCAGAGACCTTGTAAAAACAGTCAAGGCGCGTGGAGAAGAGACAAAAGTATCGATTCGCAGCGCCCGGCGTGATGCGCAGGACACGATACGGATGATCGAAAAAGAAGGTGAAGCGTCGCAGGACGATTGCCAGCGTGCCCAGAAGGACTTGCAGAAACTGACCGATGACGCTTCGGCGTTGATCGATAAAGAGACGACGGCAAAAGAGGAAGAAG
Source organism: uncultured Dehalococcoidales bacterium (assembly GCA_964387235.1). Classification (GTDB taxonomy): domain Bacteria; phylum Chloroflexota; class Dehalococcoidia; order Lucifugimonadales; family Lucifugimonadaceae; genus Lucifugimonas. Next base: position 5,535 of record CAYLWG010000129.1, on the reverse strand, counting down.
TGATGCAGGTTTAAATCTGTCTCAATTCTCCTGAAGCACACTGAATCATGACTGCCGATACAAAAGAAACACCGCAGGCCGGGAAGCTTGAAAAGAGTATTCCCCGTCATGTCGCGATCATCATGGACGGCAACGGTCGATGGGCTTCCTCGCGGGGTCTCGATATATCGGAAGGTCATCACGCCGGTTACGAGAATATAAGGCGCGTTGTTTCCGACTTTGCGAAACGCGGCGTCGAGTACCTGACCCTGTATGCGTTTTCTACCGAAAACTGGGACCGGCCTGAATCCGAGGTAAACGGCATACTGGATCTCGCTATCGCCGTTATTGCGCACGAAGCACAGGAACTTCACGAAAATGGCGTCCGAATAAAGCATCTTGGCAGGGTCGACCGTCTTTCCAAAGAACTGCGTGAAGAACTTGCACAGGCTGTAGAAATGACAGCAGGAAACACCGGGCTGACCCTCGGGTTGGCGTTTGATTATGGCGGCCGGGCAGAAATTGTTCAGGCGGTGAAACGCATGGTTGAAGAAAATATTTCGGCAGACGATGTCGATGAAAATAAATTTTCAGAATTCCTGTATACGTCCGATATGCCCGACGTTGATCTTTTGATTCGGACTGGCGGCGACTTCAGGATCAGCAATTTCCTGTTGTGGCAGACAGCCTATTCCGAGTTTTATTCATCTGAAACCTGGTGGCCTGATTTCTTTGGCGAGCGTATCGACGAGGCATTCGACGCGTTTAACGAGCGGAAGCGCCGGTTCGGCAGACGAGTCTGATTTGACAACAATCGTCCACAGACCGGTTCAGGTCGGGCGACATCTTCGCGGGAAAACCAGTTGCGTATTCGAATAATAAGCGCAAGCATCGGCATTCCTGTCGTGCTTTTAGCCATCTGGCTGGGACTACCCGGAATAGCCCTGTTGTCAATTTCAGCAGCATTAGTTGCTGGAATAGAACTCGACCGCATGATGCGGCCATCAGCCGATCACAGAGATCGCTGGGCTGGCACCCGAATAATATTGCTGATGACAGGCCCGGCGGTAATCGCTGTATTCGGAGCGTGGATGCTCTCGCAGGGCCGCATCACTGGCGATCACTTGCCCATCACACTGGCGGTCATCCTCACTCTCGCACTGGTGGTGCGCGGAACAGCTGGTCTTGGAAGGTCCAGAGGCCGAACTGGCGAGCAGCCGAAACCCGGTCGTAACGCCAGCGATTGGGCCTACTGGGTCTTCGCCGCTTACTTTGGCCTGTCTCTCGCACATGCTCCGGTCCTCGTAGAACTGACTGATGGACGCGAGCTGTTCCTGCTGGCGATCATCACGACATTTGCTATCGATACTTCAGCGCTGTTCGTTGGGCTGTCTATAGGACGAACAAAACTCGCCCCAAAAATCAGTCCAAAGAAATCGTGGGAAGGCGCCGTGGGTGGAGTGGTCGGAGGAGTAATCGCGGCCATCGGCATCAGTTCGGCGATCGATTTACCGTTCTCGATCATGGCAGTCGGAGCGGTTGGGGCTGTTCTGGGCATAACTGGGATCATCGGAGACCTTTACGAATCGTGGATAAAAAGACGTGCAGGAGTGAAAGACAGCGGAACGCTTATACCCGGACACGGCGGCATTCTCGACCGTTTGGATAGCGTGATTCCGAACCTCGTGGTCGTATACTGGGCTGCAGTATGGAACGCAACGTAAAAAAACTGGTCATTCTTGGGTCAACAGGGTCTGTCGGACGCCAGACCCTCGACATCGTTCGAACCTTCCCCGACCGCTTCGAAATCGTCGGTCTCTGCAATGGGTTTAATACTCCGCTGCTGAGAAAACAGATCGACGAATTTAAACCTCGCTATATCAACACGCTCGGTGATATAGAACCTGGTTACGGTGGTGTCAGTGAAGCACCGGCTGAAGAAATCGTCGCCATGCCTGAAGTCGATCTGGTAATGGCAAGCATGGTGGGTTGCGCCGGTATGTCTTCAACAGTGTCTGCACTGGCTGCTGGAAAGACAGTTGGGCTGGCAAATAAAGAAGTCATCGTCATGGCGGGTCAACTGCTGATGGACGCCGCAAAAGCCGGTGGAGCCACGATACTTCCCGTAGACAGCGAGCCGTCGGCGATATGGCAATGTCTTGAAGGCGAAGTAAGCAAACCCTCACGATTAATAATCACCGCATCGGGCGGGGCGTTCCGGGACAGAACCTGGGAGATGCTTGACGACGTAACACCAGCAGAGGCGCTGAATCATCCAACCTGGACGATGGGTCAGAAGATAACTATCGATTCAGCCACGCTGATGAACAAAGCCTTCGAGGTGATCGAATCCCGATGGCTGTTCGATATTCCGTTCGAGCAGATAGATGTGACGATTCATCATCAGAGCATCGTTCATTCGATGGTCGAATTTTCCGACGGGACACTTAAAGCCCAACTCGGCCCGACCGATATGGGGCAGGTTATTCAGTACGCTATGTTTTACCCAGAACGACAACAGAACGACAATCTGCCACGGCTCGACGCGGTATCCATGGGTTCCCTGACATTCGAGGCGATGGACAATTCACTTTACCCCTGTTTTGAATTAGCGCTGGAATACGGGAAAAAAGGCGCAACGTACCCTGCCGTTCTCGCAGGGGCCGACGAAGCCGCAGTCGAACTGTTTCTTGCGGGCGACATAAAGTTCACCCAGATCCCCGATGTCGTTGCAAACACTCTTGCTGCCCATGAAGTCGTCGTCAATCCGTCCATCGACGATACTATCGACGCCGCTAAATGGGCCACCGAAACCACACTGGCCCGCCACAACAGCTCCACAATCCTGAGCTAGCATTCACTACATATGCCTGAAACAGTCTTCTTCGGTATCCTCACGTTCCTGCTCGTACTGGGCCCACTTGTCGTTCTGCACGAACTCGGCCATCTCTGGACCGCACGGCGGTTCGGCGTAAAAACTCTTGAATTTGGGTTTGGCTACCCACCACTTGCATGGGGTTTCTGGACCGGGAGTACACCTGTCCGCGTAGATAACGAGACGGTCTACGAGATCGATCGCAGCACCCTTGTTGGGCGGGTCGTATCCATACGGTCGATGCCCGATGAAAACGGTAATCAGGTTGCGGTGAGTGTGCGGGAGCGCACTAAAGGCGATGATGCCGAAGCTGCCAGTGGTGGGATGATAACCATCGGCAAAATCAAGGCCGGTGAGAGCGGTCAACTTATCGTCGCCGACATGCTCTGGTCGTTCAACTGGCTCCCACTCGGCGGGTTTGTGCGAATGGTGGGCGAAGAGAGCAGCACATCTTCAGGCGCACTCGGCAGCAAACCACGCTGGCAGCGAATCGTTGTGATGGGTTCCGGTGCAGCAGTAAACCTCGTCATTCCCTTCATCCTGCTTCCGCTCATATTGATGTGGCCGACAGAACAACTCGTTGGCGATGTAACGATCGGGTCGGTATTCCCTGGTTCGCCAGCCGAACAGGCTGGAATTCGACCCGGCGACAGGATCATCGAAGTCGACGGCAGAGAAATCCGAGGAATTCCTGACCTGCAGCAGGCCGTTACCGTGAAACTGGGCGCAGAAAGCACATGGGAAGTCGAAACTGGCGTTCCGAATATATTTGCACGCCCGACTGAACCGCAGTTTCAATATTCAGGTGATATCAGGAAAGTTACGCTAATCCCCCGGTGGAAACCGCCGATGCGGCTGGTTGTTGCCGAGGTCACTAACTCCGAAACCGAGATGGCACTTGGTCGCGCACGGGTCTACGACGTGCGTGTCGGCCTGAACACCGTCCTCACGGTAGTCGAAATTCCCACTGACACCCTTTTTGAGATCTCTGCCACTGACGCAGCGAAGCTCGACCCACCTGCTTCTCTCGGTGATTTATTGACGGTAGTTAGTATCGCTGAAGAGGCGGGTGCGGAGATTTCCCTTGCCGATGCCCGGGCGCACGACAACGCCCTCGGCATGATTACGAGGGTTCAAGAAGGTGCTACCGGAATTCAGATATCGTCCGAAAACCGCCAGACGGTGCGGGAAGGCCTGAACCCTCTGAAGGCATTCCCAAGAGGCTGGCAGCAGGCCATCGACACTGTTGTTCTCACGCGTAATGCGATCACGACAGCGATCATAGGTAGCTCTAACCCGCAGTTTGATGGACCGGCCACAGTTGGCCCTGTGGGCATCGGCCAGTTGACAGGAGAAATCGCTGTTGCTGACGTCAGTCTGGAAGCAAAAATCGTTACTTTTGCGAGGCTTGCTGCGACACTCAGCCTTTCGCTGGCTATTCTGAATATCCTTCCTATTCCTGCCCTCGATGGCGGTCGGATATTTTTCGTGCTTATCGAGATTGTCCGGCGCGGGAAGCGAATCTCACCAGAAAAAGAGGGGTTGGTTCATCTTGTCGGATTTGCGTTGCTGATTGGCCTCATAGCGGTAATTTCAGTACAGGACATTGCTCGCATTATTCGTGGCGAATCGTTTTTCTAGGGGACGCCGGTCTATATGACTTTGCACCAGGCACGTAGAAATCAGCTGATTATCGCTGGCATTTCTTCGGTGCTGCTGGCGACGCTCTGGGCGATAGGTGATCTCCCACGATCTATGTACTACGCACTGCCGTTTGTTATCGCCAGCCTGTGGGTCCCGGCGGCGCTGGTCCGCAGGCACCGACAGGGCTCAGTTGCGTGGAACCTGTGTTTCGGACTACTCGGTATCGCTGTGGTTTCAGCGATAGTGCGAACCGTGTGGCTAATAGGCAGGTAAGTGGTCGCTTGCAACCTTTATTTATTCTGTCGGGTTTAGTGTGTTTGCAGACGAGCTGCGTTTTTTAGTAGTGAGTCGTTTTTACCCAGCGTGATGCTCCATTGGCGCTAATGATCGGTAAAATTAGTTAGTCCGATAATGCCCAATCTCCGGGCTGGCAAAAACAAGTGGGGCAACAGAACTGACGGCAAGAGACAACACTCACACTGTAAACGTGGGCGGTGCTTTGATTGGCGGGGGCAACCCTGTACTGGTTCAATCGATGACCGACACGGATACCGCAGATATCGCCCGAACAGTCGAACAGGTGAAATTACTTGCCGATGCAGGTAGCGAAATCGTTCGGATAACGGTGAATAACGCCGCCGCCGCCGAAGCCGTACCCGAGGTCAGTAAACGGCTCGCAGATCTTGGTTGCACCGTACCGCTGGTTGGCGACTTTCACTTCATCGGCCACCGGCTCCTTCGTGATAATCCCGAACTAGCAAGCACACTTGCGAAATACAGAATTAACCCTGGGAACGTTGGCAGGGGAGCGCGTCACGACGAAAACTTCAGCACGTTCATCGATATAGCTAAAGACCTTGGAAAGCCAGTTCGCATTGGCGTAAACGCGGGTAGCCTCGACCCCGATGTCATGGCCGCAAAAATGGACGAAAACTCACGTCTGGCCGAGCCGCTTGATTCGGAGTTTGTCGAAAACCGTGCAATGGTCGAAAGCGCACTGTCGAGTGCTGAAGCCGCCCTGGATATCGGGCTCCGGC
>CAYLWG010000128.1:0-8554 GCA_964387235.1 uncultured Dehalococcoidales bacterium | reverse complement strand
ACGGATGATTCCGACTGCCTCACGATGTAATGAACCGCCTGCGACGATCATAAGTATTTTCGGACACTTCTTGAGCCGGGCGCTAAAACTGGCTGATGTGGGCCAACACGGCCCCATTTATCTGTAATTACGGTTTCGTGGCTCCCTAGCTCTCAGGTTTTCCGTTTCGCCGTGGGCTTCAGAACCATTGGCCGAACACAAAAATAGCTGGTTTACGACTCCCGTACCAGTAAAAACTCACCCAGTTCAGTGAACTCTGCCGCCGCGCTTCCAGAAAGATCGAGCGACTCTATCATCCGCTTGCCTTCTACCCAGCTCTGTTCAGCCATCGACTGACAGTATGCCTGGGTACCAAGTTCATCCATGATTTCGAGAACGACATGCACATCTTCTTCGTGCAAGTCGCCCTCGGTGCGAAAAATCTCTTTCAAACGTTCTGAACTGGCACCCGTCGATTTACTCAGGGCATGAACTGCCGGTAGTGCCTTCTTCTTGCGCTTTATATCCGCACCGACAGGCTTGCCAGTTGCCTCTCCGCCCCAGACTCCCAGTACATCATCTCGGATCTGAAAAATTCGCCCGAGTTCGTACCCGATTTCCTTTAGCGCACTTGCTTTCTGTCGGTCCGGTCCAGATACAGGGGCCACCAGCCCTCCGAGATAGATCGACGCCTCGATTAGTGCCCCGGTTTTTCGCTCGATCATGTCAAGGTACTGGTTTACGGTCACAGACTTTTGGGTCTCAAAGAAAATATCAAGATACTGGCCCTCCATCATCTTAAGGTAATGGTGGGTAAGCACGGCCTCGGCTTCAAGTGCGACATTTTCCTCCACCCCGGCCGAGCGTAGTTTCCAGGCTGCAGCATCGGCGATTTTCAACATTGCGTTGCCCGAAACGATAGCGGCTGGTTCGCCCCACACAACCCAAACGGTTGGCCTGTGGTGACGCACCCGGTCCATGTCTTCAAGGTCGTCGTGGATCAGCGAGAAGTTGTGGACATATTCAAGTGCCACGGCGATCGGAGTCGCCCGGTCAAGGTCGCCGCCAACTGCATCTGCCGCCAGTAGCGCCAGGGTGGGGCGCATCCGCTTGCCAATGGCCGAATCGGTGTGCGTGCCATCGGTTTCCTGCCATCCCATGTAGTAACGGTGGATATCGTAGATGCCATTTCCCGGTTCAGCTTTAGGGCCGTTAGATTCTGGGACACCAGATAATTCCGCCCGCAGCGCAGCATCGATTCGATCCTGATAGCGGGCGAAAAAGGCGGGCAGGGAAGGGGGAGGTTGTGATCGGTTCAGCTTCACAGGGGCGGAAGTTATAACTGCGGGGTCGGCGGCAACAAAGGGTATCGCGTTGTTAGCAGTACCGGGGTTGCGTGGTTGGTTCAGGGGTGCGCTTGTATGCGTGGATGTTTGCTTACGCGAAAGACCGCCGACACATGGTCGGCGGTCTGGTCAGAGCGGTCTTATTCCCGGTTATTCGCAGTTTCAGGCTGCTGAAATTTCCAGCTTTCGCACTTTTTTCGACTCAAGCTTCGGAAGCCTGATGGTCAACACTCCGTCCTTGAAGGTCGTCTCAGCCCTATCAAAATCGACAGTCTCGGGAAGTCGCAGGGCCCGGAAGTAAGTGCCGGTCCTGCGCTCACGGAGCAGGAAGCTGTCTGAAATTTTCGAATCATCTGAACTTTCTGAATCATCTGGGGCTTCTCGGGCCAGGGAATTCTTAGCTTCGGCCCGAATCGTCAGGACGTTGTCATCGACAGAGACATCGATATCCTCTACCGCTGTTCCCGGCACCGACGCCGTCACCACCAACTCGTCGCTGCTCTGAACTACATCCAGCGGGATGCTCCAGGCTGCCGGTTCGGTTTTTCTCGCAGAACTCCTCACCGCCAGTCGCTTGTTGGTGAAGAACCGATTGAACAGGTCATCAAAGTCTTGCAGGGGCCTGATTCCGTACGGATGCCATTTCACGATCGCCATTTCTGTTCCTTTTTTTGAGATTCGACACTGATATTTCAAGACCAGTGTTTTCTATGTTCGGGCCGATGGATTTTTATGAAGACCGACCAGAGTTTCGCAAGGTTGATACCAAAACGAACACGATACGATTATAGAAACTTGATAGCAGCATTGTCAAATCATATAAGTGAAGATAAGTAAGATGTGCTAATATCTACAGGTTGCACTTCACCGATTAGAAACTGAAAGCACCTTCCGCCTATCGCTGGCCTATCACTGCCCACCAGAAAATTCATGGCTCAGAACTACTACGACAGGCTCGGAGTAAATAAAAATGCCTCCGAGAAAGACATCAAAGCGGCCTACCGCAGGATGGCGCGCAAGCTTCACCCTGATGTGAATCCGAATAATGAACGCGCCCAAGAACAGTTCAAAAAAGTTAACGAAGCGTACGAAGTCGTAGGAAATCCGACAAGCCGAAAAGACTACGACCAGTTTGGTGATAACTGGAAGCATGCCGACCAGATGCGAAACATGGGTCATGGTGCTGGCGGGGGCGGGGGCGCGGGTTTTAACTTGGGCGACCTGTTTGGTGGTGCGCGGGCTGCCAGAAACGCCGGGCCTGGCGGTGGTGCCTTCGGGGACTTCTTTGGTGGAACGGGCGGACACGCACCGCAGCGCATACGCCACGAAGGCAAGATAAATGTCACGCTGGCCGAGGTCTACACCGGGGTCACTCGACGAATTTCTATTGGCTCTGGTGGATCTGGTGGATTTTCAACAGGCGGCCAGCGCGACCTCGAAGTGCAGATACCGAAGGGTGTGCCCGATGGCAGACGTATCCGGCTTCGTCCCGATGACAATACCGAGGTGACTCTGACAGTAAAAGTTCGTTCGGATAAACAGTTCAACCGCGATGGCTCGAACCTGCGTACCGATGTGGCCGTACCGTTGCTCAACGCGATTCTTGGCGGTGAAGTGGAAGTCCTGACAATGACGGGCCGAATCGCCCTTCAAATTCCTGCTGGTACCCAGAACGGCAGATCCTTCAAAATCAGGGGTAAAGGTCTGCCGAAAATGAATTCCGATGAATATGGCGATCTCTACGCCACGATAAAAATCCGGCTGCCAGAGTCACTCACGGAAAGAGAACGAGTCCTTTACACGGAACTGCGGGATATCCGTTCAGGTCTGACAGGCGCGATCAATGAGGGCGATAGCGGCGAAGAGGGGAGTGCCTGATGTCGATGGGACACAACGACCCGGTCTTCGCTATTGGAATCGTAGCGAGGATGGTCGGTTTGCATCAGCAGACGCTACGGAACTACGAGCGCTGCGAACTGGTGGTGCCTCAGCGGTCGAGCGGTGGTACCCGGCTTTACTCGAACAGTGATGTCGAGCTGATCCGGAAGATTCTGGAATGGAAGGAAGAGTTCGGTTTGAACCTGGCTGGCATCGAACTTATGTTGACTCTCACGCGACGAATCAACGATCTGGACAACCATGTGAGAAACCTGACAGTTGAAGTCATAAGGCTGCGAGAAGGGCAGACGAGGTTACCGGGTTAGGGACGCTCGTGTTCTTCGTGTGGACGACAGGAAAATTGACAGGTGAGTTGGAGATAACGGAAATGGTACTGAAGCAGGACGATTTCACAGAACAGGCACAACAAGCCCTTAGCGGCTCACAGCAGCTTGTCGCCCAGATGCGACACAGCCAGTGGGATGCCGAACACCTGCTGCTCGGGCTGTTGCAGGTAGAAGATTCTCTTTCAAAAAAAATACTTGAAGCACTCAGCGTAGACGTCGCGGACCTTCTGCAAGATTTGGATGCAAGACTCAAGAAATCGCCCAAATTAAGCGGGTCACCGGGTCAGGCCCAGATCTACCCGACTCCGCGAGTGCAAAAGGCGATAGAGGTCGCAAAAGAGGAAGCGGACCGCCTTAAAGACGAACTGATAGGAGCAGACCATCTTCTGGTCGCGCTGACAGGGGAGTCCAGCGGCGACATCGCCGAGGTCTTTATCGAACGGAACATCACCCAGGAACGCGTTTATCAGGCACTGCTCGAAGTTCGCGGGTCTGCCCGGGTGACCGACCCACGCGCCGAAAGCAAATACAAAGCACTTGCGAAGTACAGTGTTGACCTGACCGAGCTGGCCCGCGAAGGCAGGCTCGACCCGGTGATTGGCCGCGATCTCGAAATCCGCCGGGTCATGCAGACACTAACCCGCCGGACGAAGAACAACCCTGTGCTTATCGGCTATGCGGGTGTGGGCAAGACGGCGGTCGTGAACGGTTTGGCCCAGCGGATAGTTGCTGGCGACGTTCCGGAAAGCCTCCAGGGACGCCGCGTGCTGTCACTTGAAATGGGATCACTGCTCGCCGGTGCCAAGTTTCGTGGTGAATTCGAAGAGCGTCTAAAGGCGGTGATGGACGAGATTCGCCAGGCTTCCGGCGAGATAGTTCTGTTCATCGACGAGATACATACTGTTGTTGGCGCGGGCGCGGGAGAAGGTGCGCTGGATGCGGCGAACATGATGAAGCCCGCGCTTGCCCGCGGGGAGCTACAGACCATCGGTGCTACGACGCCGAACGAATACCGCCGTTACATCGAAGCGGACCCCGCCCTTGAGCGCAGATTTTCACCCGTGTGGGTTGAAGAGCCCGATACCGACACCGCGATAGAAATGCTTGAAACACTTCGGCCGCGCTACGAGCAGCATCACGGGTTCAAGATTGAACATTCAGCACTTGAGGCGGCGGTGCAGCTTTCGGCAAGGTACATTTCCGACCGGCTATTGCCCGACAAAGCCGTTGATCTCATTGACGAGGCAGCTGCAAAAAAACGGATCGAGAACGAGTCGTTGCCATCGGAACTAAAGGACATGCAGGCTGGCCTACAGAAACTGGACGAAGATGAAGATTCGGCTTCGACAAGGGGTGATTACGAGAGTGCGGCAAACCTCAAGGCCGAAAAACTGCGCCTGAAAGAAGAATATGACGACGCGAGGCACGAGTGGGAAAAGACCCACGAAATTAGCGAGACCGTTACTGAATCGGACATCGCTTCACTGATCTGCGAACGCACCGGAATTCCGGTGGCGCGTTTGGTCGAGGGCGAAAGCGACCGACTGCTGAACCTTGAAGAACGACTCCACACCCGTGTCATTGGCCAGGACCGTGCCGTTGAGGTTCTTGCGGATGCGGTTCGCCGTGCGAGGGCGGGCCTGAAAGACCCGAAACGGCCTATCGGGAGTTTTATCTTTCTTGGCCCCACCGGGGTCGGGAAGACTGAACTGGCCCGTGCGCTGTCCGAATTCATGTTCGACGACGAGGAAAACATGATCCGGCTCGACATGTCGGAGTTTCAGGAGCCGCACACCGTATCAAAGCTGATCGGTGCGCCCCCCGGATATATCGGCTACGACGAGGCGGGCCACCTGACGGAAGCTGTACGCAGGCGTCCGTTCTCGGTGGTGCTATTCGACGAGATTGAAAAGGCCCACCCGGACGTTTTCAACACGTTGTTGCAGGTCCTTGACGACGGTCGGCTGACCGATAGTCATGGGCGGACGGTCGATTTTCGTAACACGATCATCATCATGACCAGCAATCTGGGTTCTGAAGGAATCAATCAGGAGGCGTTCGGGTTCCAGAAGCAGAGTCGAGAGGATACGGAGAGTACGCGGGCGCGTATGAACGTCGAGGAAGCCCTGGAAAAGCAGTTCCGGCCAGAATTCCTGAACCGTCTTGACGAGTTCATCGTGTTCGATTCGCTCACCCAGGACGACATCAAGCTGATTGTCGACAAGTTCATGGGCGAAGTAGCCGCGCGCGTGGCCGACCTGAAGGTTTCCCTTTCGCTAACGGAAGCAGCAAAAGAATGGCTTGCCCGTACAGGTTTCGACCGGATGTACGGTGCGCGTCCGCTGAAGCGTGCGATTCAGCGTCATCTGGAAAGCCCGCTCTCAAAACGGCTTATTGCCGGAGAGTACCCCGAGGGCTCAGTAATCGTGGTCGACGCAGTGGATGGTGAGATGACGTTCAGCCTTGTCGACTCGGCCGGCGGCGAGGATACAGACGCTTCGGTGTCTGGATCTGAGCCTGATATTCCCGTAGTCCCGAAACCCCAAAAAACCGCCAAGGCCCCCAGGGGCACAAAGTCTGGCGGGTCCGGAAAAGAATCGATCGCCAGATAGTTCGCAGAACTGGACAAAACGGGCCAAAACCAAAGCGCGAATAGAACTACCTCTTGACTGATATCGACACTCCGCTGCTGTCTACTGCTTTACCATTCCGCGAGTGGTTGACCAGCCGACACCAAAATCCCGCCCTCAAGTAGTTAACGGATCTTCCGCTGAGGGCGCGCTTACCCGTTTTGTACTGCAACACCAACGGATCTTTCGGACTGTCATCTTGTTCGTGGTCGTCGCCGCCATCGTTGGCGGGACGATTGCCTGGATTGGTGGCTGGCTCGATGTGCAGAAGGCTGGCTACTGGGGCGCGTTTGTAGTAAATCTCGTTGGCTCGGCTACTGTCGTGATTCCGTTGCCGGGGTTAATTGCGGTATCTGCCGCCGCCGCACCAGAACTTGGATTGAACTTCGTTTTGCTGGGGTTTGTCGGGGCCGCCGGTTCCACAATTGGCGAACTGACCGGTTACCTTGCCGGGTACGGTAGCCAGGGAGTCGTCAGAAAATCACGGTACTACGCGCGCATTAGCGACTGGATATCCAGGCGCGGTGGGTTTGCACTTTTCGTTCTCGCCATTGTGCCCACCCCGCTGTTCGACATCGGCGGATTCGCAGCCGGTTCGCTGGGGTATCCGATTTCCAGATTTCTTTTCTGGGTTGGGTTCGGGAAGTTGCTCAAGTTCCTGGTGTTTGCTTATGCTGGTCAGCAGGGCATTTCGTGGTTGCTGGACTTGATCAGGCCCTGGTGATGCCCGAATGGCCGATTTCTCAAAATATGAAGTTCCCGAACCGCCACCCCCCCACCGATTCCCATGGACCCACGCCCGATACCGAAATTCAGCTGACCGGGTTCCAGTTGTGGCTATCGAAAAACCGCCTCCGGGTGTTTCGGCTGGCATTGATCTCGTTCGTAGTCGCGTTCGTGGTTATCGGCCTGGTGCTGTGGTTGACAGACAGTTTGAACCCCGAAAACGCCGGTTACGTAGGCGTGTGGTTTATCGGGTTGATCGCAGCAGGTTCGATAATCCTGCCGATCCCCGGTCCCGCTGTCGTATGTATAGCGGCCGCACCCGAATTGGGGTTAAATCCACTGTATATCGGGCTTGTCTCAGCGTCGGCAGAAGCACTGGGTGAGATGACCGGATACATGGCGGGGTTATCCGGTCGATCCTTTCTCCAACGAAGTAAGTACTACCCGAGAGTCCATTCGTTGCTGGTGCGCCGAGGGGGGATTATCCTGTTTTTTGGCGCAGTAGTTCCAAACCCGTTGTTCGACGTTCTGGGCATCGCTTCGGGCAGTATCGGTTATCCAATCAAGAGGTTTCTGGCGATAGTGTTTGTTGCGAAGGCAATCAAATCTACGAGCATCGCTTACCTCTGCTTCTGGGGTATCGATTCGATCGTCAGGTGGTTGGGATGAGTAGTAAACCGGGCCGATTGGCCGTTGTAGTCGTCGCAGCGGGCCAGAGTTCGCGCATGGGCGGAGTAGACAAGCAGGTGGCCCTGCTCCATGATGTGCCGGTCATTTCGCATTCGCTCCGTGTATTCGAGGACTCCGGCCTTGTTGGCAGAGTCGTACTTGTTATGTCGGCCAGCAACCTTGAGGCCGGCCAGGCCGCTGTTGAACAGGGCAGTTTCGCGAAGGTTATTGCAGTGGTCGCTGGTGGTGCGCGCAGGCAAGACTCGGTGAAGATCGGTCTCGATATTCTCGCCAGTCTCGACACGGGCCCGCCCGAATTCGTTGCGGTACACGATGGGGCTCGCCCTTTTGTCGATTCTGAAATGCTTGAACGCGGCCTGAGTACTGCCGAGAAAATCGGGGCGGCGATTGCGGCTGTTCCTGTAAAAGACACGATAAAAATTGCCCCCCACCGGCTGGTTACCGAGACTCCCGACCGATCAGAAATGTGGTCTGTTCAGACTCCCCAGATATTCCGGTTTGACGTGCTGGGAACGGCGCACGAACTTACGACAGAAGATGTAACCGACGATGCCTCGATGGTCGAAGCCGTAGGGGGGCTGGTGGCTGTATTCGATGGTTCGAACGACAACATTAAGATCACCACACCTGAAGACCTTGAACTCGCAGGGTTAATATTCGACCGGCGTGCAAGTGGCATGGCGAGCGGTGCATTTATGGGCCCTGTCCACGTTGCGGGTGCAAGATCGGGTATCGGCTTTGACGGACACCGGCTGGTAGAAGGTGGCCCGCTCAGGCTGGGCGGGGTCGATATCGAGTTCGGCTATCACCTCGAAGGTCATTCCGATGGCGACGTGCTGTTCCACGCTATCGCCAGTGCGATTCTCGGAGGGGCTGGTCTTGGCGATCTGGGTGGCCGGTTCCCGTCTTCCGATAAACGCTACGCCAACTACGATTCGGCTCAGTTCGTGAAAGAGTC
>CAYLWG010000127.1:0-8584 GCA_964387235.1 uncultured Dehalococcoidales bacterium | reverse complement strand
CGGCAAGGCAGTAATCGGTGCCAAATACCGGACATCGCCGGACATCGCCGGACATCGCCGGACATCTCAAAATAGACCACCCACAACCTCTCCAAAGCGATGCCACATCAACTCAAGCACTACTCCTCGAACTCTCGGAAAGCGTCACTCGTGACCTCAGAAAACGTGCCATAGGCACCTTCGCTGGCGATGCGCATCACATCGGCAAGTGGCACACCCGTCTCCCTCGCAATCTTCCGACACGCCTCATACTCGGGAGCCACCTGCACAACTTCGCCATCAAGTTTTTTCAGCTTCACGGGCACCATACCGAACTCCGTATCGATCTCCACCATCTCACGCTCGGCCTCGTAACGCCGGATAGGGCGACGCCGTATACCCAGAGTCGATGTCTCCTTGAGTATCAACTCCGATGCCTCATCGACAAGCTCTCGACCCACCAGCACAGAGAGCATCGACGCCGGTCGATTTTTCTTCATCTGGATTGGCGTGAACCAGACATCCAGGCAACCCATGTCCATCAGCAATTCATGAACATAGCCAAGCACCTCGCCGGTCGAATCATCGATGTTCGTTTCGAGCAACATCAACTCAGGCCGTCTGCGTCCGGGTCCACCTCTACCCCACTGGGAACGGACTTCGCCAACCCACAGACCCACGACGTTGGCATGCCCTTTTGGATCGCGCTGCCCCGCGCCATATCCAATCCGGTCGGCGCTGAACTCGATTGGGCCAAACTCAGCGAGTACAGAAACAATCGCCGCACCCGTGGGAGTCACTGCTTCGCCAACCGGCTGATTACCGCCAGCCCGCACCGGCGCACCTGAAATCTTGTAAATCGCCGCGGTCGCCAAAGAAGTCGCGCCCATAGCGCCGTGACTACTCGACGAGCTACCCAACCCCACCGGAAAAGCAGAAGCATGAAGTCGGTCGATACCAAGCAACCTCATTCCGATAACTGCCGATGAAATATCTACCAGCGTGTCGACCGTCCCCAGTTCATGCAGGTGAGTTGACCCCGCCTCACCACCGTGGGCGGCTGCTTCGGCTTCGGCCAGCACATCAAATATCTGCTTGATTAATCGTCGATCTGAATCTTCTAAAGTCGATTTTTCGATTGAGTCGTAAAAGTCGTCCCATGTCCGTTTGCGATCGCCATCTTCGTCCAGTTCGACATCGACCAGCACGGCCTCAAGCCCGCCTCTAACGACTTTCGATTCGACCAGCCGGTAGCCACGGTCGGGCAGTTTGTCCAACTCAACCTGTAGTTCCTTGAGATCGAGCCCCACGCCAACCATCGCTCCAAGCAGCATGTCGCCACTCACGCCGCCGATCATGTCGATATACGCCGCGGTATCAACCAATTTTTTAATCCTTTAGAAAATGAACACGGCAATTGCAAACCAAATTTCCATCCCGAACTCGCCTGCCCTGAGCGGAATCGAATGGTACCCAGTATCTGTCAACCTGATGTGAGTTCACACATGCTTGTGTATGTACAACGTCGGGCTCATCAGAGCAGAACCCCCTCTCCTTTGGGAGAGGGTTGGGGTGAGGGGATAGTTGCTAATTAGATGAAACACTTTCGAAAGCCCGAACCCCACTATCGGTAGCTTCCCCTCAATTTAACCTTCTCCCCGAGGGAGAAAGAATTAACCACACTGGTCGACTCTTATGAGACAGCCTCCGCAGGGGTCGGGACATCGGTATTCACCCTGGTCAACGCTCTGCATCATGCCGTTTGCCTGAATCATGCCACCAGTGCCAACTCGATTCAGTATCGGTGCCAAAACGCAACTATCTTCTCATCAGTCATCACTGCCAACACCGGCCTTACCCAGTGCCGCGTTCAGGCCGCCCGATTTGAAACCGTTCGGATCCAGTTCCATCGCTTTATATCCCGAGGCTATAATCATTCTCTCTGCTCGGGAACGCACCGCAGCGAACTTGTCGAAATCGTCAAGCGGAATCTCGATTCGGGCTGTGTCACCGTGATGACGCACGCGAACGACCGGGAATCCAAGCTCGCGGAGACCCTTTTCTGAACGACCGATTTTCGTTAGGGCCTCTATCGAAACGCTCGTGCCATACGGAATTCGTGACGACAGGCACGGCTGCGCAGGTTTGTTCCAAGTCGGCAAACCCATCCGGCGCGAAAGGTCACGAATATCCTGCTTTGTCATTCCTGCTTCTACAAGTGGCGAAACGACCTCGAAATTCCTCGCCGCCTCCATACCCGGACGATAATCGCCAAGGTCATCAAGGTTCGCGCCGTTGGCAACCTTCGTAACGCCTTCATCGGCAGCTACACGTTCCAGATGCGTGTAAAGCTCGGTCTTGCAGAAAAAACAGCGTCGCCCATCATTCGCCACGTAGCGGGGGTCGTTAATCTCATCTGTATCGACAATCAGATGTCGCCAGCCTTTTGCTGCCGCAAGCTGAATTGCAGCTTCAAGCTCTTCCGGCGCTATGCTGGGCGACCGAGAAGTAACGGCCAGACTTTGCCCACCCAGAACTTCATGCGAAACAGCGGCAAGAAATGCTGAATCGACCCCGCCCGAATAGGCGACGATCAACGATCCGTAGCCGTCAATCAGTGTTCGGAGAATGTCGCGTTTCTCTGCCAGGGGTGTGCCAGGCCCTGAACTCGTAAACGCAACGATGTTGCTGATCACCTCGAACAAATCTCCGCTATATATTTTGCCTCTGTAGCGACCCATTTTTTGAATCGGCAGAACTGGTAGGCCGGGGTCGCAACGCGAATTTTACCGCCTCGGCAATACCACCTGCACGAATCACCTTAACAGAGCGACCGTTACCCGATGCTGGCTTTGCGGACTTGCCAGTCGCGCTCCCGGCCTCGGGAACAAGACATTTTGCAAATCCCAACCGTGCCGCCTCGGCAACCCTGCGATCGGCCCTCGGAATCGCCCGCAATTCGCCTGCCAAACCAATTTCGCCCGCCACCGCAACGGACTCATCCACAGGCTGGTCTGTCATTGATGACACGATCGCCAGCGCAATCGCCAGATCGGCGGCTGGCTCTCTTATATCCAGCCCTCCCGTCACGCTAATCACCAGGTCGTGGCTCGAAACCGGAAGCCGCAGATGCTTCGCAAGAACCGCCGTAATCAGGTGGACTCTCGACATTTCTACGCCGTTCGCCACCCTGCGCGGCGAAGCCAGTGACGACGGAGTAGCCAGAGCCTGCACTTCAACTGCCAGCGATCGAGTTCCTTCAACCACCAGTGCCACAGCCGACCCCGCCACTGCGACGGCGCGCTGCCCGATAAACAGACGCGACGGGTCGGATACACCTCGAAGACCCTCACTCAGCATCTCGAAAACACCAACCTCATCGGTCGGCCCGAATCTGTTTTTTCTTGCATGCAGAATCCGGAGCATCCCGCCGGAATCGCCGCTCATTTGCAACACGGCATCGACCTGGTGTTCGAGCACCCGCGGCCCTGCAATCGCACCATCCTTCGTAACGTGGCCGCTCAGCACTAAGGCAAAACGCCCCGGCGTAGGTTGCGCGTCGTGTTGGTTCTGGCTCGGCGCGCTCGCCGGTTCACGCCGCGCCTGTGCCGATAGAAATGCAGCACACTCCCGGATCTGTGAAACCGTTCCGGCGTGCGAATCGAGATCAGGGTGGGTGGCGGTCTGGATTGAATCTACGATCACTACTGCCGGGTTCAAGGCCTCGATATGGGCAGCTATTTCGAAAATATCCCCGGTGCTGGTCATAAATACGCCGTCGCCCTTCACCCCCAGGCGCGACGCCCGAATGCGAATTTGCTCAAGCGCTTCTTCGCCGGTCGCGTACAGCACGCTATGACCCTTCTTCGCAATCGCTGCTGCTGCCTGTAAAAGTAGCGTCGATTTTCCGATCCCCGGGTCGCCCGCCAGAAGCGTCGTCGAACCCGAAACAAACCCGCCGCCAAGCACCCGGTCGAGTTCGTCGATACCGGTTGCCATGTGGGTTGTGCCGTTCGTTGGTATTTCAACCAACTCGACCAACGGTCCGGACGCCTGATAGCGAGGTACTGCACCGATTCCATTCGCTCCGGCGTGCCCCGAGAAAGTTCCCCTGCGCCCAGGTGCGCCACGCGAGTTCGGAGCTAAACGTTCTTCGACGGTGTTCCAATCGCCGCATTCGCTGCATTTGCCTTCCCATTTTGGGGTAGTACGACCACAGGAACTGCACTCAAAAATAGTCTTGCTTGAATTTTTCGCCATATTGCCTGATCCTCTCCCCCGGTTGGGGGAGATCGAGAGGGGGGACTGCGCGGCCAAGTGCTTCCTTGCACGCCCGACGCTAACGAACACGAGTATGCCGTTTCACACTCCTACCAGCAACATGAACTGGCACACTCCCCAGCCGGAAGAAAACACCACATGCCCATAATCCGTAGACCAATGACTACAGCCTTGAGATTGATGCTGCCGCGATGCTCGGCTGTATCAACGTGGTTCCCGAAGGCCCTTTCACTCCCCAGATCTGGCACGTCCGGCCTCTGGTGCGTCAACGTCGGATGCAACGAAATGTGGAAGGTTTCAACGGTCCATCTTCCCGTATTCCAGCCCGGCCCGTTTCTTTACGTGGGCCATGGCCATCCCCTTCAGGGCGATGGTGACCCACTGGGCTGTGGCATCAAAACCTCAATGGAAATCCAAAACTAGCCTGCCTAGTAATAGCTTGCGGTAGATTCTCCAACGAGTGACAGTGCGGTGTAGATTGCAGCGACGATAAATATCAGAAATGCAGCCAGTAGTTTCTCCCCGTCCGATGCCCGACGCGAGCCCCACACGAACCCCGTATGTTCTTCATTCTCAGAGAATTCTGCAAATATAGAAGATTTGGAAATCAACATCAGGTAAATGATGATGTTCACAATGGGAATTGCCTGCAACCAGCCAGTGTGGTCGAGGTCATGCAACCTTTTGGCACCCGAGGCAAATTGAACCCACATTCCAAGGACAAGCGATGGGTAAAGAAGAACGAACCACACGGCATCGCTCGTTTCATCGTAAGGATCCATAAGCCCTATTACAAGGCCGGCTATGAACGCCAAAGCAAGTGCAGCAACCCACCCGGCGATTACGCTGCCAATAAACTCCATCCGCCCAATACGACCATCAAACGTTAAAAGATTCCGGGCGAGTTTGGTGGCCGACCGACCTCGCTCACCGTTTCCAACCGCATTGCCGCCAGGCAGGATATCCGAGGATGTATCTACTGGCACAGCACGATAAGGCTCACCACCGACTGACTCTAAATAAGCACGTACGTCCCGATGCCCTCCGGCTATGGCGATATCAAGTGGTCGGTACCCGGCGCTGTCCATAATATTCGGATCTTCACCGTGCTCTTCAATCAGAGCTCGGACAATGTCCAGTCGACCCAGCCGAGATCCATCAAATATATTCCATCCAATCCAAATTTTAGGTTCCATGCATAGCCTCCATTTGGGCAGTACCTCAAATTTTTTCTATTGAACAAGCAACCAAACTCCATTGCAATTGTTCACAATTGCCAAGCGTCATGCAGGAATTTATCATCACAAACAGAAATATGACAAGTCGGGATCGCCTGCAGCAATTTCCTAACTGCAGACATTAAGTCGTCCAATACTGCAATCCATCGGTTCTTCCGCTTCGCCCATAATGATCAGAGAACCGAACACAATCCCCCACCGCACACAAAAAGAAAAGGGAGAGCCGAAGCTCTCCCTTTTCGATTCATTTATTCCGTCGGCGAAGCATCGCCGCTCGACCCGGGCCACGCCTCCCGATCTCTCAGAAAACGCTCATGGCCGCTGCGACTAACTCGAAGTAACGGGCTCCTTATCGCCTGCGTCCTTATCGGCCTTCGCCTTACTGGCGCTGCGCTTCTTCTTCGGAACACGCACCATAATCGCGTCATCCTCGATATCCAATTCGACAATGTCGCCAGCGTTGAACTCGTTCCTCAGAAGCTTCTCAGATAGGAGATCTTCGATCTCGTCCTGAATCAACCGGCGTAAAGGCCTCGCACCCATCTTCGGGTCGAACCCCTTCTTAGCCAGGTACTGCCGAGTTGCGTCCGTCGCCTGCAACACCAGACCATGCTCAAGCACACGGCCCTGCAGTTCCTTCAGCATAATGTCGACAATTTCCAGAATGTGCTCACGTTCCAACGGATGGAACACAACCGTAGCGTCGATACGGTTCAAGAATTCGGGCTTGAACCCGTTTCGCGGATCCTTCACAGCCTCAAGAACGCGCTCTTTCACCTTCTCGTAATCCAGGCCGTTGGCATCGTCCTTGCCCGATCCAAAACCTAACCCACTGCTGCTCTGGATCAATTCCGACCCAAGATTTGAAGTCATCACGATAACCGTGTTCTTGAAATCGACCTTGCGACCCTTCGAATCGGTCAGGTGACCATCTTCAAACACCTGTAGCAAGATATTGAAAACATCAGGGTGCGCCTTCTCGATCTCATCGAGCAGAATCACCGAGTACGAACGGCGACGCACAGCCTCGGTCAGTTGACCGCCTTCATCGAAACCGATGTAGCCGGGAGGTGCCCCAACCAGCCGGGCCACAGAGTGCTTCTCCATGAATTCCGACATATCGAGACGGATCATCGCATCTTCCTCGCCGAACATGTATTCGGCAAGCTTCTTCACGCTATGCGTCTTACCAACACCCGTTGGGCCAAGGAACAAGAACGCGCCAATCGGGCGTTTCGGGTTTTTCAACCCTGCCCGTGAACGACGAACTGCCTTGGAAATAACAGCCAGCGCCTCGTCCTGACCAACAACATTGAGGCGCAGTGCGTCCTCCATATTAATCAGGCGTTCTTTTTCTTCAACATCAAGGCGCATCACCGGAATGCGAGTCCACATCGCCACAACCTCGGCGATATCGTCCGCAGTAACCTTTGCCTCGCCGAGACCCGGGTTATCCTTCTTCCAGTCAGATTCAAGTTTTTCGATACGGGTGACCAGCTTCAACTCGCGATCGCGCAACTCGGCAGCAGTTTCGTACTTCTGGGCCGAAATCGCCTCGTCCTTCTCACGGCGTACCGCTTCGAGTTCCTTTCGAGCTAAACGCAACTCCTTCGGAACAGTCGAATGCTTTATCCGCACACGTGAAGCAGCCTCGTCAATCAGGTCAATCGCCTTATCCGGCAGTTGCCTATCCGGTATATACCTGTCTGCGAGCTGTGCAGCCGATTCGATCGCCTCTTCGGTAATTTCCAGATCATGGTGCTTTTCGTACATGTGCTTAACACCGCGCAGTATGTCCACTGTCATAATCGCGTCTGGCGCATCAACAATAACCGGCTGGAAACGACGCTCAAGCGCGGGGTCGCGCTCGACATACTTGCGATAGTCGTCTTGCGTCGTTGCTCCAACAACCTGTAGCTCGCCGCGTGCGAGTGACGGCTTCAAGATATTCGCCGCATCGACAGCGCCTTCGGCAGCGCCAGCACCGACCATGGTGTGCATCTCGTCGATGAACAACACACAGTTGCCAGCCGCCTTCAATTCGGCGATCACCTTCTTAAGACGTTCTTCAAATTCACCGCGGTACTTGGTTCCAGCGACCAGCGCGCCCATATCGAGCGTCACAACTCGCTTGCCCTTCAGCGTCTCAGGAACATCGCCTTCCACAACAAGCGCGGCCAGCTTCTCAACGATCGCGGTCTTACCCACTCCCGGCTCGCCGATAAGAACAGGGTTGTTCTTCGTGCGACGACTCAGTATCTGGATGACACGCTGCAGTTCGCTATCCCGTCCGATAACCGGGTCGAGTTCGCCATCTGCGGCACGCTTCGTCAGGTCGACACCCAGTTCGTCCAGAGTCGGTGTACGACTCGTGCGGGATGGTGAAGGAGTGCTGCCCGACTGGCCGGTACTCTGGCTCTGGATGATGCGGTTTGTTTCGTCGCGCACCTTATCCAGGCTCACGCCCAAACTCTCCAGCACACCGGCAGCAACACCCTCGCCCTCACGCATGAGGCCGATGAGCAGGTGCTCGGTTCCGATGTAGTGGTGGTTCAACCGGCGGGCTTCGTCAACAGCAAGCTCGATGACCTTCTTCGCACGTGGGGTGAGCCCGATCTCGTTGGTTGTCGGGCGTTCCCCGCGGCCGATAATGAATTCGACCGCGGAGCGGACCTTTACAAGTTCAACACTTAGATTCGAAAGTACGCGCGCAGCTACGCCTTCAGTCTCTCGCACAAGACCAAGCAAAATGTGCTCGGTCCCAATGTAGTTGTGGTTGAAGCGTTGCGCTTCTTCCTGTGCGAGTGAAAGAACCCTACGGGCCCTCTCGGAAAACTTCTCAAATCTGCTGGGCATTGAACTTCCCCCCTCAGAGAATTGCTGCCGTTCTACCTACTATTCGTTATCCTCGAAGATATCGCCAAAGTCCGAATCGCCGAGCCCGGAATCGTTCGACACATCTGCCGTTTCGACCTCTGAACTATCTTCAGTCTGATTCAAGCTCAGACCAAGACGACGACGTTCAGGTTCAATCCTGATGATCTTAAACTGCAGTTCGTCGCCTTCACTAACAACGTCCCGCGGGT
>CAYLWG010000126.1:0-8817 GCA_964387235.1 uncultured Dehalococcoidales bacterium | reverse complement strand
AGGTCATTGGTGCACGGGCTTCGAAGTCATCGGCGATAGCACGCACTTCGGCCATGATCTCATCGGGGGCAGGTTCCGACCATGCGTCCAGAACGCCCTGGACCTGCTCGACCGTCCTTGCTCCAAATATCGGCGATGTCACGCCCGGGAATTCCGATACCCACTGCAGAGCAAGCCGAATGGCTGGCTGTCCGTGTCTGTCCGCAAGGGCAGTGAACCTGTCGACGGTATCGAATGTAGGGTCATTGAAATAGCGAGATTTCAGTACGCCACCCTTCGCATCGTCGCGCGAACCGAACTTCGAGTCTGGTGCTGCCTTGCCCGATCTGCCGTGTTTGCCGGTCAGCATTCCTCCGGCCAGCGGAGAGTAGGGGACTACTGCGACACCGTGCTGCTCGGCGAACGGGATCATCTCTCGGCCAAGCCCCGGCATAAGGATGTTGAAAACACTCTGAATCGCCTCGTACCGGAACAGATTCCTAACATCGGATGTCCAGAGAGCTTTCGCGAGTACCCAGGTTGGGAAGTTGGACACCGCTGCGTACACGATCTTTCCCTGGTGAATGAGGTCGTCAACGGCCCGCAACGTCTCCTCGACCGGGGTTTCAAGGTCAAGGGAATGGCAGTACAGCAGATCGATTCGGTCGGTCCGCAGCCTGCGCAACGATTTTTCGACCGCCCGGATGATGTGATACCGGGACGCCCCGACGTCGTTCACCCCGATACCGACTTTCGAACGGTACTTGGTGGCGAGAACGATCTGATCTCTCCGACCCGACTCTGAAAGATAGTTACCGATCATCGATTCAGAGCGGCCTTCGTTGTAGGAATCGGACGTATCGACGAAGTTGATGCCGCCATCGAGGGCTGTGCCAAGAATTTTGTGGGCAGTTGGCTCGTCACAGCCGAACTCGTTGCCGTAGTTATCGGTTCCCAGGCAGAGGTTCGAAACCTTCATTCCGGTTCTGCCAAGTTTTACATATTCGATAGGAATGGCGTGGCTCCCTGATGTGCTGGATACGGTGTGATAATTGTTGTGCTGATTAGCTGTGACTGAGTTCAACCCAGCGGGATTCTGCAACAGAAAGATAGGCCGCATCGACGATTTCAGCGGCCTTCATCCCGTCGTAAAAACTGGTTTCGACCAGCGACTGGTCACCAGCTTGAACCGCGTCCGCAAATAGCTGGTACGGCTGAGGGTATTCGGTTCCGGGGTCAAGCGAAGCGACGGGTCCGTTCGGGCCGGTCACACCCTGTATCCCGAACCGTCCGTCGGTTGTGATTCTGCCATGTTCTCCCGAAATTTCTACCCGTGGAGATGTCTTGCCATCCGCGTCGGTTCCCCTCGACGCGAACGATGTGTGGACTACTGCAAAACCGCCGTTTTTCCATTCACACAGAAACCCCGAAGCATCAGGCACGTCAACAACGATGCCTTCTGGATTATCAGCGGTCGGGCGGTGCGCAGCGGTCGTATCAAACGTCGCCACCACACGCGAAACCTCACCATTGATAAAGCGGAGCATGTCGAAGGCGTGGATCAGTTCGTAAACTGAACCGCCACCGTTCTCGGAGCGGAACCTCCAGGTCAGTGCATCTGGGCGAGCATCGAACTGCTGCGACATTCCCCACCAGATGTTTGCGTGATAGATACGGCCAAGATAATCGTTGTCGAGATGCCGCTTGATCCGACCGAGAGTCGTGTTGCCACGCTGGTTGAAGTTTGTCGAGTGGATTACTCCCGCCGACTCCGCTGCAGCAAGCATTTCCTTAGCGTCGGCAGCGGTAAGTGCAAGTGGCTTGTCGCACAGAACGTGCTTACCAGCAGCTATCGAATCGAGAGTCAGACGCTTGTGCGAGCCGGTGGGGGTGATGATATCGACCGCATCAAGCCCGTCCATTGCAAGCAAATCTTCGTGGTCGGTAAAGCCGTTCGGAATGTCCCATTTCTTTTGAAATTCGGCGAGGGCTTCCGGGTTGCGCCGCATTGCAGCAACGACTTCGACATTGCCGAGCCTGCTGAAATGCTCCATGTGGGTGTTGGCAAAACCACCAACGCCAATAATGCCGATCCTGACTTTGCCACTTGTTGAAGGCATGGCGAAAGGTACTTTCTTTCCGTTTTAACTGCACTGACAAATATGCGTAACTCGACTGATTTCGGCTGGCATACCTGAAGAGGCATCAGTCTAACGAACGCCAGCGAAAGTGGCACGCTCTGGCATCAAGTTCTTGCCGTCGGCCCGCTGCTCGTTCCCGGCTACTGCCAGTCGGATGTTCCGGTGGGGCGGAACGATTGCGCCGTAATCCCGTAGGCCTCGCCGTGAATTGCGCCGCCCGGAAAGACTTTGCCAGGGTTGAATCGTTCGGAAAGCGATGGAACTCCTATCGGCTGATCTTCAGGTGACTCACCGATAAACGCCGTGCGCAGCCGGGCCATCGCCTCCAGGTCTTCCGGGGTGAAAACCAGTGGCATGTAAGCCTGTTTTTCGATGCCGATTCCGTGCTCGCCGGAAAGCGCACCGCCTGCCGCCACACACACCTCAAGAATCCTGGCCCCTGCCAGAATGGCCTGCTTGACCTCTTCCGGATTTCGTTCGTTGAACAGAATCGCCGGGTGTATGTTGCCATCGCCCGCATGAAATACATTTGCGATCGTCACGTTCAGTTCCGCGGCGATCTGGTCGACCTGATGCAAAACCTCTCGCAGCTTCGTTCGGGGAACAACGCCGTCGACGAGATAATAAGTGGGTGCAATGGCCCCGTATGCGCCGACCGCCCCCTTACGGGTCTCCCACAGCTTCGCACGCGTGGCCTCGTCATCTGCTTCACGAATTTCCATCGCACCGTTGTTGTGGCAAATCTGCAGTACGAGTTCGGTCTGCTCTTCGACGGATTCGTTCAACCCATCGACCTCGACAATCAGCACCGCTTCAGCTTCGGGCGGGTAGCCGGGTTTATAGAATGGCTCGACTGCATCGATGGTCTTGCGGTCCATCATTTCGAGAGCTGCCGGAACCATGCCAGCCGCGATGATGTCGGTGACGGTCTGCGAAGCGGCGTCCATAGTTTTAAACGCGGCCAACATGCTGTGGATAGTTTCCGGTTTTGGCAACAGGCGAACCGCGACTTTGGTCACGATTCCAAACGTCCCCTCTGAACCAACAAACGCTCCTCGCAGGTCGTACCCGGTCGATTCACGTTCTGTACCCCCGAGCCAGGTCAACGTTCCATCAGCAAGAACCACTTCCAGTCCCAGAATGTGGTTCGTCGTTACGCCAAGCGCAAGGCAGTGTGGGCCGCCCGCATTTTCGCCAACATTCCCGCCGATAGTGCATGTTTTCTGGCTGGCGGGATCGGGTGCGTAGAACAGGCCAAGATGGCTGACCTGCTGCGATAGGTGCAGGTTTACCATGCCCGGTTCGACAATTGCGACCCGGTTTTCCGCATCGACTTCGATGAGGGCGGTCATCCGGGTCAGAGCGAGCACGACCGAGTTACGAAGGGGCACTGCGCCGCCAGAAAGGCTGGTGCCAGCACCGCGGGCCACGATATACGCGCCGTGCCGGTTAGTGATCCGGACTATTTCTGCTACTTCTTCGGCGGTTCTGGGGAGTACGACCGCCTGCGGGGTCGCTTTGTCGATCGAGCCATCGTATTCGTAAACGAGCAGGTCTTCTGGCTTCCAGACAACGTACTGGTCGCCAACGATTTCCGCGAGATCAGATATTAGCGTGGAACTGGCTGTAGGCATGAAAACATTATGACACCGGAGGGCGGGAGTTAGAGGGTGGGTGAAACGTGCGTTTAGCTCCGGGCGTGCGAGGGCGTTTGCTCCGGGCGTAGAACTTGGTCGCGTATGCAGCTCCGCGGGGCAGCGTTTTGCTCCGGGCGTCGTCCGAACGACTTGGTCGCGTTATGCGGCTCCGCGGGGCAGACCAGAGCCTAGATGTGGACGATGTTAAGATGCCCTGGCGTGCCCCGCGGAGCTCGCGCGTCGCCCAAGCACGGCCTCGGTGCGCCCGGCGACTAAGTAGCCCGCGGGGAACCCCTAAAAAACCACCCCGACCCCCGTCACGTTGCGGACAACCTCGCGGTCTTCCTGGTCACGAACTATCTTTGCTGTGAGCGCATCAGGATCGCCCCACTGATCCAGCAAAATCTTCTGCAACCGTTCTTGAACTTCTGCGTGCTCGGCGACCCCCGCCAGATTCGTGAACTCGCCGGGGTCCGATTCGAGGTCGTACAGCTCCAGTTCAGGTGTATCGCCATGTCCGTAGCAGAACTTCCACTTACCCGACCTCACCATTCCCATCGCACGGTCGGTGCCGTGGGCAAAATGTTCGGAAATGGCGATATCACGCAGCCCGGACGTATCGCCTTTTAACGCAGGCACAAGCGACTGGCCGTCAAGTTTCCATTTGGAAATATCGACTCCCGCGAGATCGAGAATAGTGGCGACCGCATCTACATTCGAAACCGCCTCGGCAACGCGCTGCCCGCCCTTGAACGCTCTGGGCCACGAAATCTGTAGCGGTACACGGGCCGATTGCTCGTAAAAACACATCTTTCGCCACAGCCCGTGTTCGCCAAGCATGTCGCCATGATCCGACGTGTGAACGATCACCGTGTTCTCGGCAAGCCCGTTTTCTTCGAGACTGTCCAGTAAAACGCCAATCTTGTTGTCCAAATAGGTACACAGTCCGAAGTAAGCGGCCCTTGCCCTGGCGATTTCGTCATCGGTCCAATTGCCGTCCAGACCAAACATTCTCCGCAGGCGTTGGGCCGACGGCGGCAGGTCGTCAAGATGCCCGGAAGGGATGTCTGGCATATCCACGTTTTCCGGGTAGTACTTTGAAAAATACGGTTCGGGCACAACGAACGGGAAGTGCGGGGCAATAAACCCAACGCACATGGCGAACGGCTTTTCGTGGCGCACTGGGTCGGAAAGATATTCGACAGCGGCTTTTTCCATAGCGTCATCAGCCTCGATCATCGGGCTTACACCGGGGTCTGCCTCACGAACCCCGTACCAGTCCTCTTCAGCCTTCGGAATCCCGTCTGACCACCTGTAATGACCGAGCGGCGCTTCGATGTGTGGGTCTCTCGATATCTGCTTCTCGAAGCCATGCAGCGGGTCGGGGCCAACAAGGTGCATCTTGCCGTTCAGCACTGTTTCGTAGCCTTCGTTTCGGAGCAGGTACGGCCAGGTCAGGCGATCAACGGGCAGGGGCTTGGTGTTGTCCCATATCTCGTTTGTCGAGACGTACTGGCCGGTCATAAACGACGCTCGCGACGGGATGCACAAAGGCGAGTTGCAGTAGTTGGCATCGAATGTGACACCCTGCTCGGCGAGCCGATCCATGTTCGGGGTTTCGATGATCGGGTGCCCGTACGCCGATGAAAACTGCGCACCGTGTTCATCAGACATGATGACAAGAAAATTGGGTTTCGATTGCGTGGCTATTAGATTGTTCTCCGGGGAATGCAGGGGTTTCTTAATTTTCGGAAATTTTGGGAGAGTTCGATTGATCCGTGAAGCACGAAGGCGTGATGCCAGCTAATTTAATCCAGTGAATGTCATGTATCAAGTGTTCTCATTCGTAATAACTGGATAACCGGGTTGCTCGTTTAACCAACACGGTTCATCAACGAATAAATTTTGACAGTTCGAGTAGACCGGGTGATGCGCTGCATATTCCTTCTCCTCGGGGAGCCAGAAGAAGAACGTCAGGCATGTACTGAGCTTGTCGAAGTGTTGAGGGGAAAGTTTCCGCCGGTCGAGCGGGGCTATCGAATGACTGTTTACTTAATTCAGCAACAGTCCCGTCATCACATCCCTTTCGCAGATAGAGAGGGAGATACTGAAAGCACTTAAACGAACAGGCAAGCAGGGACGAATGACAGCATCGAATTGGCGATCACTGGCCGGAACGATTTTTCAAACTGAGAAACGGCCTGCCTCGGGTTCACAGGGTGTCGTCGTCACCAATCATCCGCTCGGGTCAGCCGCTGGCACCGAGATGCTGCTCGCCGGGGGAAACGCCATCGACGCAGGCATTGCCTCGCTATTCGCCCTCAGCGTGGTCGAGCCAATGATGGTCGGCATCTTCGGCGCAGGGTTCATCAACGTCCGCCTCGCCAACGGCCAGCACCACGTTATAGACGGTTACGCCACCGCTCCGGCCGCTGCGACCGAAAATATGTACACACCTGTAGCCGATTCAGGCCCGGACTATTTGAAATCGGCTGGTGATCTCAGTTCGACGGGGCATCTTTCAGTCGGTGTGCCCGGCAGCCTCAAGGCATGGACCGAAGCCCTGGGAAAGTGGGGCACGATGTCACTGACCGATGTGATGGACCCTGCGATTCGCTTTGCTGCGAGGGGTTTTAAGGCAAGCGAGTATTTACACGAATCGATCACCCAATTTGCCGACGTTATCAGTAAATTCCCGGAAACCGCGGCCACATACATGCCAGGCGGGGAACCGCTGAAACCCGGTGAGCATGTTGACCGGTCCGACTATGCCAGCACGCTGCGAGCCATTGCCGAAAACGGTGCCGACCACCTGTACACCGGCACGTTGGGCGATATCGTTTGTGATTTTCTTGCGCGTAACGGCGGAATTATTACGAAGCAAGATCTGGCCGACTATCGGACGATCGAGCGAACTCCGGTGAAAGGTGAATACCGGGGATACGAACTTTTCGGGCCACCACCACCTTCTGCGGGCGGCGTTCACCTGATCGAAATGTTGAACATACTCGAAGAATTCGACATCGCCGAGATGGGATTCGGTTCTGCCAATTCAATTCATCTGCTGCTCGAAGCCATGAAAAAAGCGTTTGCCGATCGAAATCGCTACACCGCCGACCCCGACTATCTGGAAGTTCCAGTTGATCGACTAATAAGCAAGCATCACGTCGAAGACTTCATCGACGGCCTCGACATGGAAAAGGCTTCTCCGGAAATCGATCCCAACTCACGCGAATCCGAGCACACAACCCACGTTACAGTCGCCGATTCAAACGGCAACGTTGTCGCCGCGACCCAGACGATCAACACACTCTGGGGTTCGAAAGTCACGGTTCCCGGAACAGGAATGTTGCTGAACAACACTCAGCAAATGTTTGACCCGCACCCCGGCAACCCGCTTTCGGTTCGACCCGGTAAACGTGTGACAAGCAGCATGGCTCCAACCATAGTGCTTCGGGATGGGCATCCAGAATTTGCAATCGGATTGCCCGGCGGTGTGAAGATATTTACCTCGGTCTTGCAGGCCATCGTCAATCTGATCGACCACAGAATGTCGGCGCAAGAAGCTGTCGAAGCCCCCCGGGTTTGGACACAGGGGCAGGAAGTCGAGATAGAGACGGGTATTTCAGAAGAAATCCGTGCAGCGGTGGCCGAAAAAGGACATCGCGTCGTACCAGTCAACACGATCGGGGGCGGGATGAACATCGTGCGATTCGAGGCTGGTGCGACCCTGAGCGGCAGTGCCTGCTGGCGAGCCGATGGTCATGCTGTCGGGATTGGTGGGGGTTTCGCCAGGCCAGGAGCCAGTTTTAAACCACTGGCATACGACGCGGAACCGTTGCCGGTGAACGAAATTCAAGACGATCAATCATATAACGACGACGAGGACCGTTCTTAATCGTGCCCAATCACCAACTCCGCTGCCTCGACTGTTCATCAAAGCAACCACCCACGGTGAGCGACCTGCACTGCACCGAGTGCGGCGGGCTGTTTGCTGTCGAATACAACAACCCTCCGGACGGCTCACGGCCAAGACTCCCGATGGACGATCCCACGCTGGCAAACAGCCTCGGCGAAGGCGACACGCCGCTCGTGTCACTCGAACGCACAGCCGAAGAACTGGGCCTTGAATGGCTGTGGGGCAAACTCGAATTCATGGCACCGACCGGATCGTTTAAAGACCGTGGCTCTGCTGTGCTTACGACCATGGGCCGTGACCTCGGCGTCACAGAATTTGTTGAAGATTCCTCGGGAAATGCCGGGGCGTCGCTATCTGCCTATGCCGCTGCTGCGAGGCTTTACGCACATGTATTTGCGCCCGCCAGCGCGGCCAGTGGCAAACTCGACCAGATACAGGTATTCGGGGCGAACCTTCACAAAATCGAAGGGCCGAGGCAGGCAGCTACCGAAGCGGCAGAAAAATTTGTTGCCGAACGAGAGCTGGTCTACATGTCTCACAATCTCAGTCCGTACTTCTCAGAAGGCATGAAAGCTGTAAGTTATGAACTGGTTGAAGTACTCGGAGATGAAATCGAGCATGTAGTGCTGCCGGTCGGCAACGGCTCGCTACTCATCGGCATGGTGCGCGGCTACCAGGAGCTAAAAGAGGCCGGAATTATCGAACATATTCCGAAATTCCATGCTGTGCAGGCGCATGCGGTTCGCCCCGTTGTTGCCGCGCTAAACGACGAAAAATGGTTGGCTGAAGATGCCCTACCGACGCGGGCCTCTGGCATCGCCGTATCGAAGCCGCCGCGACTTACCGAGATGGTCGAAGCCATTCGTCTAACCCACGGAACCGGCGTAACGATAGAGGAAGAATCGCTCACGACATGGCAGAAACGACTGGCATCGTCGGAGGGCATTTTCGCCGAGTTAACCTCAGCCGGTGCGTTCGCAGGACTTGAAAAACTAATCGCATCGGGCACCATCGACCGCGACGCTGTCGTGTGCGTGCCAATCACGGGTTCCGGCCTGAAAGAGCCACTGGGTTAGCTCGCCAGCGTCGGGCGTAGCACTCACTGGAGCGAATACCAGCAACGTACTCCGCTTAACGTTAG
>CAYLWG010000125.1:6898-8858 GCA_964387235.1 uncultured Dehalococcoidales bacterium | reverse complement strand
GGGTAACACTGAGTTGGTTTAGCACCAACGAAGGAGTGAACTCATGCCCTGGAAAATATCTGACCCTTTAAGTGAACAGCGGAAATTCGTGATTGCGTGGATGGGAGAGGCTGAAACACCGTTTTCAGAGCTGTGTCGACGCTTCGATATCAGCCGGAAAAGCGGGTATAAAAGAGTTGCGAGGTTCAAAGAACTGGGCCTCGAAGGTGTCGGTGATCTGGCGCGTAATCCCAGGACGCACCCCAATGAAACACCAGCAGAAGTCGTCGAAATGTTGGTGAGAGCCAAGCGCCACCACATGACATACGGCCCTCGGAAACTTCTCGTGTTGATAGCCAGGGAAAACCCAAGACTCATCCTTCCTGCACCCAGCACCGCAAGCAAGATCCTGAAAGAACACGGACTCGTCCGCTCCCGTCGACGCAGCCTGAAGTCGGCACCCTGGGCTGACCCTTTCTCCGGTGTTCACCAGCCCAACGACACATGGTGTGCAGACTTCAAAGGGTGGTTCCGCACCTCCGACGGAGTACGCTGCAACCCACTTACGATCACCGATTCTGACAGCCGATATCTCATCGCATGCACGGGTCTAAGAAGGCCGAACTACGAACAGGTACGCCCTGTATTTGAGATGGCATTCAGAGAATTCGGGCTCCCGCGTTACATGCGGACCGATAATGGCCCGCCGTTCTCAACCACTTCTCTTGGAGGACTCAGCAAGCTCTCTGTCTACTGGATCAAGCTCGGCATTATCCCGGAACGTATCAGACCAGGTCACCCGGAAGAAAACGGTCGGCACGAGCGTATGCACCGAACCCTAAAAGATGCCGTTGCATCACCACCGAAGTCCTCACCAAGAGCACAGCAAAAAGCATTCGACTGGTTCATCGATGACTACAACGAAGTCCGTCCACATGAAGCCCTCGGGCAGAAGACTCCGGCGAGCGTCTACTTCACTTCCAACCGAAACTACCCGAACCGCATAGACCAACCCGAGTACCGAGATAATGTGACCGTGAGACGCGTACGGACTAATGGAGATATCAAGTGGAAAGGGGGTCGGGTCTTCATCAGCGAAGCTCTAATCGGAGAACCCGTCGGGCTCAAACAGATAACCGAGCGCACGTGGGCCATATACTACGGGCCACTTGAGATCGGAATGCTCGACGAAATGACAATGAAATCAATCAAGACACCAGTCAAAGTGTTACCTATGTGCCCGGACTAAAGTGTTACCCATGTCCCCGGCTGCACAACCACACCGGTCGACACTTATGAGACAGTTTCCAGGGGTCGGGAAATAGGTTGTTATGTGTGGGGGCGGGAATGCGGGATGTTCCGCGAGGAGAGGTGTTCCCGATGCAATCAAGGTCGTGAAGTGAGTGGGAAAGTTCAATCAGACGTCTTCGCCTATCGACTTACTTTGAGTTGGTTACTTAAGCCTGAAGCCTAAGTATTTCGACGGCGGCGGCCGAGTTTCACGCGGACACGCGCTCGGCGTAGCGATGACATTGCACGTTCAAGATCGACATTTCCCGGCTCAGACGCGACTCTTTCCTGCGCCTTTGCAAGTGCCGCTTCCGCGCGAGCAAGGTCGATTTCGTCGTCCTTCTCCGCAGCATCGGCCAGCACCGTCACGCGGTCGTCCACCACCTCAAGAAACCCTCCGGTCAACACGAGTGATGTCGATACACCACCCTGATCGAACCGTAGCACACCCGGCGCAAGCGTCGAGATCAGGCTCGCATGCGATGGGAGCAGAGTGAATTCACCGGCCTCACCCGGTGCCACAATCATGTCAACTTCACCCGAAAAGCTCTCGCCTTCGGCGGTAACAACAGCTAATTGCAGTTTGGCCATATCGTCTACTTAATGTCCTCGGTAATCCGCTCGGGAGCCAGAACTAGCTCGCGGCAGCGGCCTCTTCCTGCATCTTCTTACCCTTCTCAACAGCCTCGTC
>CAYLWG010000125.1:0-6879 GCA_964387235.1 uncultured Dehalococcoidales bacterium | reverse complement strand
GAAGGCCTGCTCGGGCAAATCGTCGTGCTTACCGTCAAGAATTTCCCGGAAACCCCGGACTGTCTCTTTGATCGTAACGTACCGACCCGGCATACCGGTGAAGACTTCACCAACAAAGAACGGCTGGGTCAAGAATCGCTGGATGCGGCGGGCACGCCCGACCGTAACTTGATCCCCTTCAGAAAGTTCCTCGATACCCAGAATCGCTATAACGTCCTGCAGGTCTTTGTATCGCTGCAATATCCGGCGCACGGTTTGTGCCACATCGTAATGCTCCTGCCCAACAACGGCAGGCTCGAGGATTCGGGAGTTAGATGCGAGCGGGTCGACAGCCGGGAACAGGAACTGTGCAGCAAGCGCACGGTCGAGCGACACGTTGGCATCGAGGTGACCGAATGTTGTGACAATTCCGGGGTCGGTATAGTCATCAGCCGGAACATATACGGCCTGGAACGAAGTGATCGAACCGTCTTTTGTCGAAGTAATTCGTTCCTGCAGGTCACCAATTTCAGTCGACAGAGTCGGCTGGTAACCCACAGCGGAAGGCATACGGCCGAGAAGTGCCGACACTTCCATACCGGCCAGGATGTATCGGTAAATATTGTCTACGAACAGAAGCACGTCCTGTTTTTCGACATCACGGAAATACTCGGCCATTGTCAGGCCGGTTAGCGCTATTCGGGCCCGGGTTCCGGGAGGCTCGTTCATCTGGCCGAACACAAGTGCTGTCGAGTCCATAACTCCGTACTCGATCATCTCGTGCCACAGGTCGTTACCTTCACGAGAACGCTCACCCACACCGGCAAACACAGACACACCCGAGTGTTCCTGTGCGATGTTGCGGATAAGTTCGGTGATGATGACCGTCTTGCCGACTCCAGCACCGCCGTACGCACCGATCTTACCGCCCTTAGCGAAAGGTGTAATTAGGTCCATGACCTTGATGCCCGTTTCGAGCACCTCGGTCGTACCCGACTGCTCATTGAAAGATGGTGGCTTGCGGTGAATCGGCCACCGTTCGGCATCGTCCGGAATTGGATCGCCGCCGTCGATAGGGTCGCCAAGCACGTTCATCAACCTGCCCAGCGAAGCTTTTCCGACAGGCACTGACACCGGAGCTCCGGTGTCAACCACTTCGACACCACGGGCCAGGCCCTCGGTCGCGCCAAGTGCCAGGCAGCGTGCCCAACTGTTTCCAACGTGTTGCTCTACTTCGAGCACCAGTCTCTGGCCGTCGTTTTGTAGTTCGACGGCTGAATAAATCGCAGGCAACTCTTCTGGCGGGAACTCAACGTCCACCACCGTTCCAATTACCTGTACTACTTTGCCTTTGCTGCCCTTAGCCATTTGTGAGGCTCTCCTGGTCTTTCTTGGTTCCCGCTCGGCTCGTCCTACCCGGACGACTTTTGTTTAGCCTTCCAGGGCGGCGACGCCACCCACGATGTCGAGAAGTTCGGCAGTAATCGATTCCTGCCTTGCCTTGTTCAGGTCGAGTGTCAGTTCCTCGACTATTTCATTTGCGTTATCCGTTGCGTTTTGCATCGCAATCATGCGTGCCGAGTGTTCACTTGCAATCGCTTCCAGTATCCCGTGATACACCTGTGTTTCGATATATCTTGGCACGAGCGATTCAAGCACCTCGGTAATGCTTGGCTCGTAGATGTAATCAAGCAGTGCCAGTTTCTCCACGTCGTCTTCGCCACGCTGGGGCGGTTCGACCGGGAGAATCTGCTGGACTGTCACTTTCTGCACAGCCGTGTTAATGAACCTGGCATATATCAACACAACTCTGTCGACACGCTCCGACGTGTACTCGTCTACCAGCATTCGCGACATCGTGACTGTATCGTCCAACCGTGGCCTATCCGGCACCGAGAACGATGCCATAAGGTCTTTACCGATCCGTGTGATGAACCGCTCGCCCTTGCGACCCACGACGATAGTAGAAACTTCGCCTTCAGTTTCCCGAATGAAGTCGCCAGCTGCGCGCTGGAGGTTACTCACCAGGGCACCTGCCAGCCCACGATCGGGAGTGATGAGTACGACGAGGGTCTTTTTTACAGGCCGAACTTTCAAAAGATCGATAGTTGTCGCATCGTCGTCGCTCGCCACGAGCGCGGCGAGATCGCCCAGTACATCACGGATTCGGTCAGAGTAGGGACGACCATCCCGGACCATATTCTGTGCGCGGGTCATTTTCGAGGCCGCAATCATTTGCATGGCGCCCGTGACCTTCGCTGTATTCGAAACCGATTTAATTCGGTCTCGTAAATCCTTGGTACTCGGCAATTATGGTCTCTTGTTACTTCTTGACGCTGGAATATCTGGTGCCTGCGGGGTTTTCTACAGTTTCACCGTTTGCTTGAACGCGATTACTGCTGCATCAAGCTTCGCTTTGTTATCGTCCGTGATATCACCCGATTCAGCCATGGATTTCAGAACATCGGGTATGTTGGCGGCTGCATAATCATGCCACTGCGCCTCGAATTCCCGAATTTTGTCTACGGCCACATCATCCAGTGCGCCCTGGTTGGCGATGTAAATCACCGCAACCTGGTGCTCGAACGACATCGGCGTGTTTTCATCCTGCTTGAGCAGCTCGGTGATCCTTGCACCACGGTCGAGCTGGCGACGGGTTACGGCATCGAGGTCGTCGGTGCCGAACTGAGCGAAAGTCGCGAGAGACGCGTACTGGGCCATTTCAGATTTGAGTGATCCGGCGACCGATTTCATACCCTTCAATTGAGCAGCAGAACCCACACGGGTAACCGATAGACCCGAGTTCACTGCCGGACGAATTCCGGCGTTGAACAGATCGGGTTCAAGGTATAGCTGGCCGTCGGTGATAGAAATAACGTTGGTCGGAACGTAAGCCGATACGTCGCCCGCCTGCGTCTCGATGATCGGCAGTGCGGTGATCGAACCGCCACCGGCCTCTTTGTTCAGGCGAGCTGCCCGCTCAAGCAGCCGGGAGTGGAGATAGAACACATCGCCCGGGTAGGCTTCACGACCCGGTGGCCGCCTGAGCAGCAACGACATCTGCCGGTACGCCCACGCGTGCTTCGTGAGATCATCGTAAACGATCAGCACATCTTTGCCCTGCGCCATGAAGTACTCGGCCATTGCACAACCGGCATATGGGGCGAGGTACTGCAACGGGGCCGGGTCGGCAGCACTGGATGTAACGATTACCGTGTTGTCCAGGGCGCCGTTCTCTTCAAGTCGGGTAACGACCTGCGCTACTTTCGATGCGCGTTGCCCGATAGCAACGTAAACACCAATAATTCCGCTGTCTTTCTGGTTAATCAGGGCGTCGACGCAAACCGATGTCTTGCCGGTTGCACGGTCGCCAATGACAAGCTCTCGCTGCCCACGGCCAACCGGAACCATTGCGTCCACGATTTTCAGACCGAACATCACCGGTTGGTTCACCGACTGCCTTGCGACAACACCGGGGGCGATTTTCTCGACCGGGTACGACTCGGTGGTTGCGATTGCACCTTTACCATCGACCGGGCGACCGAGCGGATCAACAACCCGACCTTTCATGGCCTCACCGACCGGAACTTCAATAATTCGGCCTGTGCTGCGAACCTCGTCGCCCTCTTTGATCTTGAGGTAGTCACCGAGAATCACGACACCTACGCTGTCCTCTTCAAGGTTCAGCGCAAGGCCCAGAATATCGCCGGGGAACTGCAGCAGCTCGCTGTAGCGAACCCCCGCGAGCCCATGCACACGGGCCACGCCATCTGCAGCTTCAACCACCGTGCCGACATCGACCTGTGTGATGTCGCCACCAAATTCTTCTATCTGCCTCTTTATTACTGAGGCTATGTCCTGACTTCTTACCGCCATCGGACTCTCTCTTTCGGGATTCACCCGCTATTTTTTTACTGGCCTATTCGATCAGCTGATCGACCCTAATTAAATCGGCCGCTCGGCCAGACTATCTCGCATCGCCCGTAACTGTGTCCGCGTGCTCCCGTCTATCAGCCTGTCGCCGACTCTCGCCACGACACCGCCGATTATCTCGGGGTCCACGCTTTCAGTAATTATCACTTCACCTCGTCCCACCAGCTTCGCCAACCCCGCGGCCAACTGGCCGCGCTGCTCGCTGTCGAGTGGAACCGCCGTAACAACATCGGCTCTTGCCACGCCGCGGCGTTCATCCGCCATGTCGCTGAATACACGGTGCATGTCCGTGAATTTGGCTATGTCACGGTTTACCGTCATAAGGTTCACCGTGTTTCTAACCAACACTTCAACATCCGCCAGAAGTTTCCCGATGCCATCGAGTTTCGCGTCGTCCGACACCTGCGGAGCATCGAGAAAACTCATTACATCAGAATCGCCAAGCACCTCTGCCACCTGCGCCAGGTCTTTCTCCCAGCGATCAAGACTGCCGTACTCTGTGGCAAGCTCGAAAGCTGCCTGCGCATATCTTCGTCCGGTTGCTGCCATCTCTAAATCAGAACTTCCTCTTTTACGGGGAAAGCTCTAGTTATTCCTTCCGCTCAAGCCCTCTTCCAGAACCTTATCGATAAGGCTGGTATGGGCTTTTGCATCAAGCGATCCTTCAACGATCCGTTCAGCCGCAAGAACCGCGAGACCCGCAAATTCCTTGCGAACCTCTTCTATTGCAGTCATTTTTTCTCGAGCAATTTCAGTGCGGGCACGTTCGAGCATCGTTTCGACCTCGCCACGTGAACGTTCCTGATCCTGCTCCCTGAGTTTTGCTGCTGCCTCGCGTGCCTCCGCAACAATCTTCTGGCCGTCCTGTTGGGCTGAAGCAATTTCAGCCTCCACCCTATCGGCCGAAGACGCTGCTTCGAGGCGCGCCGTTTCAGCAGCTTCCAGGCTTTCCTTGATCTTCTGCGTTCTGCTGTCGAGCATGCCCACGATCGGGCCATACGCCAGCTTG
Source organism: uncultured Dehalococcoidales bacterium (assembly GCA_964387235.1). Taxonomy (GTDB): domain Bacteria; phylum Chloroflexota; class Dehalococcoidia; order Lucifugimonadales; family Lucifugimonadaceae; genus Lucifugimonas. Next base: position 1,958 of record CAYLWG010000125.1, on the reverse strand, counting down.
TAAAGCAAGAAGAACAAGATAAGGAAGCTGACTAACTGAGTTAGCAGCTGCTGAACTGTTATTCCAAGCGCATCCATAGTCGTTCCCTCTGAAAGGTTAACCGACGGGTATCAGCCGTCGTCACCGGACCGCCAATGGTTTCTCATGTCCAGGCCTTGACCTTTATATGAGAGAACCAGGCGGTTTCCGATTGTTTTTAGACGAACAGGATGATGATCGCGATAACCAGCGCATAAATTGCGATGGCTTCTGCGAACGCCAGGGCCAGAATCATGTTCTGCTGAATAGGGCCAACAGCCTCGGGGTTTCGCCCCAGGGCTTCCATGGCCTTACCAGCCAGCAGGCCAATGCCCAGGGCTGGGCCGAGTGCACCCATACCAATGGCAATTGCTGCAGCCAGAGGCTTAATTGCGTCTGCGTCCAATTGATTTCTCCTAGTAACTTCGATCTATGCGTCGGTGGCCAATCACGACGATTTTTTCATGTCGCCACCACGCCTTATTAATAGAGGACCGTTCCGTTTTTCGGGTTAGTGATCCTCCGCGTGACTGTCGTGATCTCCATGAGACGCGACCGCCATGACGCCAAATACAAGAGTGAGCATTGCGAAGATGAACGCCTGGATAACGCCCACAAACAATTCCAGGCCCATGAACGGAATAATTCCAATTAGCGGTAGCAGGAACGCCATCGCTATAAGCAGAATTTCCCCCGCGAACATATTTCCGAATAGCCGGAAAGTAAAGCTAATCATCCGGGTCAGTTCGCCGAAGGCTTCAAGGACTCCAACGAACATCGCTATCGGGCCCTTTTTAGGGTTGACCAGGAACTTCCCGCCGTAACCGCGCAAGCCGAGCGCACGGAAGCCCCAGATCTGAACCGTAAACATTGCAATTATCGCGATTGCCAGCGTGGTGTTGATATCCGTGGCCGCCCCGCGCAGGAACGGCACCAGCAATCCGACTTTCTGGCCAACGAAGTCGTATCGTTTTTCAGTCTTGCCGCCTACATCGTAAACGAAGGCTTCTTTCGCCACACCTGCCTCGATATCGTGACGGATGCTCTCGTAAACCTCAACGCTCGCCAGATCAACCCCATCTTCGACGGCTTGCTCGATTTCATGCAGGCCATCAGTCGTAAACGACACGACCTTGTTCAGGGGGACTCTCGCCTGCTCACCCCGACCCAGCGGGACAAAGATTCCATCGAACGCAACGAACGTGTCGTCGCCATTCGTTTCGAGCAGGTGAACAATCGCCAGTGCTTCGGCTTGTTCGAAACTGTATGCCGGGTGCTCTTCTTCTATCTCAACGATCAGGTCTTCGATGTGGAGTTCAACCCACTCTTCGATCGATTCGATACGACCGATCGAACCAACGCCCGGAAGAATACCGACCCAGTTGATCATCATCACGACAAGGAAAATCGTGGTCACAAGGGGGAGGAAGCGGCGCCCCGATTTGGGTTCACCGCCAGCTACACCATCGGCTGTTCCCGAGAAAAATTCGTAGATAACCTCGTACAGGTTCTGCATTCCCGTCGGCACGTCCGACATTTTCCGGGTGGCCCGCCACGCACCAAAAACAAGAATCAGCCCGGCGAACCAGAACATGATCGTCGAGTTCAGCAGCGGGTAACTACCTATGTAAAGAACCCGCTCGGCCGGAATGGAAATGAATGGGATCGGGCCGCCAAGGAAGCCAAATCCGAAGGATGCACCCAGTGCCCCGCCAGCTACAGATATTAGAAGCACCGCTATCGCAGCAAAGGCGATGGCAAGGAGCTTGGGATTAGAGAGGAGCTTCCCCAACCGATTTGTACCTGGTTCTCTTTCGTATTCTGTGGCTGTTACCGCCCTCCACGTATTGCGCCAAGCAGCCGGATCATGCCAACGAATGCCGTTCACACACCCAGCGCCAGACCAACAATTGTGAGGCCCGGTGCCGTGTCAAATTGTC
>CAYLWG010000124.1:0-8871 GCA_964387235.1 uncultured Dehalococcoidales bacterium | reverse complement strand
ACGCCCGGCGACTAACGCCGGCCTCGGCACGCCCGGAGCTAAACAAACGCCCCGCGGCTAGAGCAAACGGGTGCATCGGCACCGGAGCCGCACTTATTTCAAGCAGTTCTTGTCGCTCAAAAACCGTCCCACGCGTCCTGCTCCCAGAGCGAGGTGATGTCTTCAGAGCGCGGAAACCAACCGAAACACCTCGCAGAAACCCTTCTTCAAACAGCCGTCTCACCTGCTGCGCAAACTCTGTCGGAGCAAACTCGATCGTCGCCATCAACGCACCGTTCTCAACCCACGTATCGACACTTTTGCCAACCGGCAGCTGGTCATGCCTGTGCGCCCATAGAATCACCGGGTTCAACCGGTAGTTATCAAGCTCCCAGCCTTCTGCCCGAATCACGTCGCCAGCTCGATCTTCGCTTTCGATCGAGGCCTGAATCGTCAGTCTGTTCTTGACGTGTGACGCTCTGGCGTCCAGCGACTCCGACGATTCACCCCGTTCAGCCAGCGCACCTCTGGAAAGGGCGGACTGTTCCATATCGCCCGTCGAAACGGTCGTAACTCCAAGCCACCTCGTGACCACAGGCACATCGCGGTCTTCGTCCTGAAAACCACCCTGGCCCTGCTGGTCTCCGCTATCGTCGATCGGTCTAAGAACCACCGGCACCCCTTTATGAGCCAGATTGCTCCTGGCATATTTCCGGCCCACGAGAGACCGGCACCGTAAATTAAAACGACCCGGCAGAACACGACATTCATCGCGTTCATATCCGGGTCAGTCCCTGCGCGCCGTCGCTCTATCTGGCAACCAATATCAGCGCATACGTTCTAATACATGAAGTTATATGCACATGCAGAATTGGTCAATGAGGCGGTGGCACATAAGGCAGATCGGCGGTTGTTCAAGCATCTGGTCACAGCACTGCTGCCGTTTCGGTCGGGGCGAAGAAATTTCACATTCGGCTGCTGCCAAACCCGAATTTACGGGCAACCGCCGGTTCCGTCCGCTCACCACTGCCCGCATCAAACTTCCCTACCCCTGCGGCCACGTCGGAACGACCGACCAATCTCTCGTCAAGATCGCCGCATCGCTCCCGCTCGATGAGTCGTCCCTGGCTTTTATGAAAAGAATCACAGAAATACGACACGCTTTGTGACGTATTTCACAAAACCTTCACGTCGTTCGCATATGCTCGTTCTGACGGTTGGAGTTCTCCAGTCTCCCACATCAAAGCGTCGGAGCAGTGACCACCTTAACCGGGGGACACTTGGAGGCGAATCGAGTAGGAATACTTCATGTGAGCATGGAGATCCCCGGCCGCTTCAGGCAAGCAAGTTAGGAGGAAAATGATGGCACAGCTAACTAAACTCAATTTCATATCGCTGGCCGGTTTGGTACTGGTGATAGGCGGCCTCATCGGAATATCGCTGGGTGGTTACCTTTTCCTCAAGGCCGACGCCGGACTGCAGTCCCTTGAGGCCGTTTATGCGACACAGGGACGCGTAATGCCCTACGACGCGGATGGCAACTTCATCGACCGCGGGACCGTGGAAGCTGGCAACGCCATTCTTTCGCTCCTTGAGGACGATTGGGCCTTCCCGCTGAACCGGGCCAACCTTGACCCGGACGACCCGCTGGTAAACACGCCAGATGAACTGATGGTCCAGTTCGCGATCATCAGCTACCACACCCTGTACGGCACAAAGACAGTCGTTCTCAACGAAGATGTCGAGTACAAAGGCGTGCTGTACAAGGCAGGGTCGTACGATGTGCCGGTCGCCGGTCGGTACTTCTCCGATCTAGACCGCAAACACCCGTTGGAGGGATCCGTGCGAACGCAAGCATGGAACCCGCTGGCCTTCGGACTGCTGGGCAACCTGATCGGAGGCGTGAATGCTGACTACGTGGCTGGCATGGCACACTTCATGTCGTGGAGCATCTTCATGGGCCTGGGCTTCATGTTTACGGCGGCTGGAGCCTTCATCACCATTGGAGGAGTTCAACTGTCCCGGAAGCAAGAGGCCGAGATCCAGGTCGGACAGCCGACGGCAGGTTCCGGTAAAGTTCGGTCGGCAATCGCTTCGAGCGGTGCCGCCGCATAACCGAGTTCGTACCTCTCCTGACCCTTTCGAGCGCTCGCCGGGCGAAAGGGTCAGTCACGCGGGTGCTGGCCACTGTCCAGTTGACTATCGTCCGCCCTCTTTCCACTCGCGGAACCGCTCCTTAGTCTCTCCTGAAATCGGGTAGTACGTCCCCGGCGGAACCTGCTCGGCGTCGATCAGGCCGATCACGAACTGCTCTGCCTCTTCCTGCTCCTCTATCCAGTCGATAACCTCTTCGGCTCGGTCAGCGGGAACAACGACCACTCCGTCATCATCAGCAACTATCACATCTCCGGGCATCACAAGCACCCCGCCCACATTCACCGGACGTCCCTCTTCAAACGATTCCAGAAACGGCAGATTCCCGGCAGGCGACCGGTTCTTCGCAAACACCGAAAGTTCGTATTCATCGGCGATCATCTGGAGATCGCGGATAGCGCCGTCGGTAACCAAACCCTGCGCTTTGTTATGCCACAGTTGGCGAGTCTTCATATTGCCAAGAATGCAGGCGTACTCATCAAACGTATGCGCCTCAACTACCAGCACATCGTTCGGGCCACACTTGCCCATCGCCAAATATTCTGGCGAATCCGCACCTTTTCGCGTCTGCACCAGCAAATCCGGGCGAGCCGGGACGAAACGAAGCGTCTGCGCCCTGCCGACCAGTGTCTTACCCGGTGTGTAGGCCTTTACGCCCCGCATCAGGCAAAGCTGGTAGTTGGCCGAAGCAAACCACTCCTGCCCATCCGGCGGGGCTAGCCTCCATACACCGCTGTAAGCAGTAGCCGAAGTAACTTTGCGAAATCGCTCAAGAATTTCGTCTGAAACGTGTGTTCACTGTGATTCTGGCACGTGTACTCACTTCCATTCCTTGGTTGTTTCGTTCAAAACATCTTCTAACTCGCGATACTTGCGGATGAGCGTATCGAACGGATATGGATCTCGCTCGAACATCTGGCGCATTCCCTCGTAATCAGATCTCATTGCCAGTTGAGTTTCACCAGTTGGAACAATGCGAATCTTTCCGATTACAGCGTCCCCGTAGTCAACCAGTCTTTCACGATAAAACCAGTTCTTAAATTCAACAACGGACCTGGCAACATCTGGATTGTTAACACACTGCCCTCCGTATTTCGATTCAAAAATCTGAACTAAGTCGTGCCAGTGGCGTGCGTACCCCTCCCAGCTCTCCCGTTCCTTCACACAAGCAACGTGAATCAGGGTCGCCTTCTCCCAGAAGGTGCGCTCGATATTCATGGTCCTTATCTGGGTCATTGGGAGATCAATCAACGACGCTGCATCAGCTTGTTCAAGGTCGCACCGAATCTCGACGGAGTGATTCGGCTCTCCAGTCGAAATTCCGCCGGGTTCGATCCTGATTATTGGCTTGATGTAGTCAGGGGAGTTCGGTCTTGATGGCAGAGTTTTCGAATAGTCGACGAACACATTCTCCTGGTCGTGATTTAACTCGATATCGCCCGGCATCCCCATCTCAAGCACCGGGAGAATCTCGTCCGTCATGAACGCGGGCAGTTTCTTCTTTCGAACCCGATCTCTCCACTTTCTGGCTTGAGAAAGCGTAGGAGGATATTCAGATTGGCTTGTCTGATCAGGAAGGATTCGCCTTATATCTACGGTGATATCGATGTCTTCAGAAAACCTGTCAATTACCTTGTAGACCTTCGAAAGCGATGTGCCGCCCTTGAACGTCAAATCGGAACCAAACGACGATTCGAACAGCAACTTCAATGTTTCAACAACCCAGAGATCTTTTTCGAGCACCTCGATCGGACGATCAAGTTGATCCGCCGCCACTTCGAGGAACTCGTTTCTATTTCGGCGGCTCAGCGAGAAATATGTATCAGGCAGCAGAGCCCTCCCCAACCCCTTGGGCGTGTTGACTTACAGTTGTAGCAAGCCACACAGGGGCCAGACCGACAGATGCTTTCAGTTGTTTCTGCTCGCCTGGTGTCAACCCGGCCCACAGTTGATTCATGGTTGCCGCAGAGACGTTCTCCCCCAGTGAAAGCAAAGCTCGCAGAGCGGCCCCAGCCACTCCTGTCCGTACCTGCCACTGAGGTGCGTGCCTTAATTCGACTTGCCGTCGACCAAGTTTGATCGAACGGCTCGGACCAGAAGTCAGAAACAACTCACGCATTGGTATTTGCGTACTTAGCCCAAGCGCGTTTGCGGCAACCGCACCACTTGGAACGATCGTCTCTCCTGTGCGCTGGCTTATCGCCTTTATCACGGCCCTTGACGAGGGCGGACGAATACCAAACCGGCTTTTCACGGGCCTTGTGTACATCCCGCGCCCAATCCGCAGGAGTAACTCTTTTCGAGCAAGCCGTGATAGCACCTGGTCAACGTTGGCACGCGTGCCGAGGTGCAGAAATTCTTTTGACGACACGATGCCGCCTTCCGGCAATTTCTTCGCATGGCGTAATACCGTCGTTGCCAGCTCGCCGAGCTTGCGAGATCGTTTTACAACTTGAATGGCCAACACAAATACTCCATGCTCATGCAACATTAGTGTCATAATCATACATTAGTTTCTGACACTTACAAATACATTTCCATATGGCTATCCTGAATTAAACCACCTGCCAGTGCCTCTCCTCAACAATTGTGCTGATCCCCTTGCCAGGATTTCCGCCGACACCCATATACGGCTCGTTCATCGGGTGTGTTAGCCTCTCGCCCAGCCCCAAAGTGTTGGGGAGCCAGGAATTTTTGGAGCAAAAACAGAAGGGCTGGGTATTTAAATGCCGATGTTTATGGACACACATAAGAATGTCGATGGGCTGACAGCTGCCGCACTCGCGGGCGCTCATGAAAAGGATCTCGAAACGCAGAACAAGCACGGCGTTAAGTACCTGAATTACTGGTTTAACGAAGCTGAAGGCACCGTGTACTGCCTGTTTGAAGGCCCAAACAAGGAAGCCGGGGAAGCCGTGCACCGGGAAGCCCACGGGTTACTGGCAGACGAAATAACCGAAGTTCAGGCGGGCTAATAAACACCTGAAAATCCCCGGCACCCCGGGCGCGATTCTCGCCGACAGTCAGGGCACTTCTGCCCATCAAACATTTGCTCTAGCCGGACAGTAAAACTCAGCGTTCTAGTTGAATAACAGTCGAAGCACCGAGCATTTGGCTATGAAGATGAAAATAGGCTTCTACCGGATCGGTCGAGTTGCTTCCATGTCACTCCACCCTGCGAACTGGCCGGACTCAGCGCCTGGGCCTGGGCTGTTAGCGCGCGTCCGCCACGGAACGAGCGCGCATCGCCACTGACTAATCCCCGTTATTACCCGCGTCGTCACCCGCCATCGGAGGCCCATCGCCAAGTAGTGTCCGGCGGAAAGTCCGATCCATCTGCGAGTGAATCTTCATCGCCAGCGACGCGGTAATCCCGGCGCTAAGCACCATCACCAGTGCTGACACGGGCGTACTCACACCATCGATCGACATCAACTCCAGCAGCCGGGTGACAAGCCAAACGCCCGACGCCATCAGTAGCAAACTCACAAATCCGGTACTGGCCGCTTCCGCCACGCGCAGTTTCCGTGTGCCCATGAACCGGGCCATCACCCGCCGTGTGTACAGCGTTCCCAGTTCACAAAGTACCTTCCACAGTACAATCCCCGCCGGAACCGTCAGCGTCACTACTACCCCAAGCAATGCAACGCCAAGAAGATCAGTGGGAAGACCGAAATCGTTCGCCAGCCCCGTTCCGGCATTGGCAATCAAAACGCCCGCAATTACCACAAGACCGATAATCCCGGAACTCACCGCAACCGATCTGACCCCGCGCACAACCCCGTGCGGCGGGGGTCTGCTGGGGGCCATCGCCCGCCTCGCAGTCGCAATCGTCGCCGTAAACTCAGCTGCCTTTATCTTCACCCGCCCCGGCACCAGCTGGTAGAAAACCCATCCGATAACGCCATGCGATTTGAACACCAGCGGATAGACGAGCGACGCCATGAGTGTGCTGATCGTTACTACCGGGTACAGTTGCGACCCGACAGCCGAATGTTCGTTGCCAGCCCGTGCGATAGCCAGCGAAAACTCGCCCGGTTGCGGCATTGCGGTACCAACTTCGAGGGAAGTCTCGCCGCCATGACCCGTCAGGAAAGTGCCAGCCGTCGCTGCCAGAACTTTTCCAGCCACCAGAACTCCGGTCACTATCAGTGCCACCCCGAAGAACTCCGGTATTTCCGACATATTCACCAGCATCCCGATCGAAACAAAGAATAGCGCGGCGAACACATCTCGCACTGGAGCGATTAACCTTGTTACCTGATCTCGATGCCTGGTATCACCCAGCACGGTTCCTATCAAAAAAGCCCCGGCCCCTGCTGAAAGTCCCATTTCGTGGGCCAGCAACCCAACGCCAAAGCACACCCCCAGGCTTCCTATCAGGAGCGTTTCGCGAGATTTCAGGCGCACCAGCAAGTCCATCAGTCGCGGTGCGAGCAGCGTGCCAAAAACAAGCGCTCCGACCGCGAATATGGCCATCTTAATGACGATCGACCAGACATCAACTGCGGCCCCAGCCTCCTGGTTCGCATAACCGGCGAACACAGCGAGAAGCACCACGGCAACGAAGTCTTCAACCACCAGCACGCCAACTACCAACTGGCCCCGAAGTGTCATCAACTGGCCGTTCTCTCGAAGGATCTGCACCAACACCGCGGAACTCGAGAATGCCAGCGCAGCACCGAGATAAACCGATGTTGTCGGCGTCCAGCCCAGAACCCGTCCAAGAAAGTAACCGAGCGACATCATCACGGATATCTCAACCGCACCGATCACAATGACGCGGAATCCAACCCTGCGGATCCGCTCCCAGCCGAACTCGACACCAATGGCGAACAGCAGAACAACCAACCCGACTTCCGCCACCAGCGAAACCGTCTCGAAGTCCTGTACAAATCGACCCTGGAGTGCGAAAGGACCTACCAGCACACCCGCGAGCAGATACCCAAGAATCGGTGGCTGCCGAATCAGGCGAAATACGATCAGAGCCGCAGCAGCGGCGATCATGATCAGCGCGAAATCTCTTACAAAGTCTTCTGAACCCACTGATCCATACTAGAGAAACCGACCCCGAAATTTCGCCGATCCTGAGAGCGGGTTCCAAAACATTGTCTGGGCCAGCTTCCGCTTACGTGTAGCAATGCAGCGGCATGGTCACTCCGATCGGGACGACTGCGAGAACATCGCATGTCGCAAGACATCACGGCATCACCTCACATCGCCATACCGCTCCACTCCCACTTCACACTGCCGCACCAACACCCGCCTTCGCCCCGTTTCGCGGCTCCTCGCCCCACGCCTCGGGCGTAAGCCCATGCCTCGCCCGCACCTCGTTCGGAGTCATCACCCCCGCATTCACCAGGCTCACCTCCCTGGCAACCTGTGAATCCTCACTATCGTTCAGTGCCTCAATCGCAGAAATATCGAACCGGAACCGATACTCGAACGACGATAACCCGAAAGCAGGAATAAGGCTCCTGTTAAAAGAATCCTCGATCAGCCTCAACTCAGGCACGATCGTGTTGCGCCACAGAAATCGCTCGAAAGTACTCACGTTAGCGAGAGTCGCGTTCTCCAGATCGCTGAGGAAAACCACCGGAACGCCGAACGCTCTCGAAACTTCTTCCACCGACCATTCGAGTGCCTTCGCAAACTCCATATCGCGCTGACTCAGCCCCAACCGCTTCGCATCCATTCCACGGCCCAACAGAATCGGCCTGTGCGATCTCGATGGCCCCTTAAACCTTGAGTCCCACCGACTGTAAAACTCAGCCACTTCGTCATCAGTCGGAGTCTGATCGGTCGTAATCGCGAGATCACCAGGCGTCGCTGAATTGGCGAAGAAATTTCGGTTGAAACGCTGTGCCTCCAACCCCATATCGACCGACAGGCGAGCCGGGGCTACTGCCGAAAGGCCAGCAAATTCCTCCAGCGGGTTGAACTGCTTGAACCACACCACTTCTTCAGGCAGATAAGCAACACGCTGACCCGCATGCTCATAAACGAACCCGCGGACATACTTGCGGATATCTGGCATCACGCGCATACGGTCTGGGCGGAGCGGCCACAGTTCGCTCACCACACCATCGTCGTTCCGCTCAATGCCAAGAAATGCACTACCCCACAGCAGCAGGTTCGATTCGATCGCCCTGATAAGTTCCACCCTGCCCCACGAGTTGTTCGGACGGTCAATCAGGCGTTGGAGCGGATGACCGATATCAACCGGCACCCATGACACAGTACCCCCTGTATCACTCGATATATCGACTCGTTTTTCAACCACCAGCGGTGGCCGACCCACTGCGTCGGCCCTCGTGCGAACGGCTGCGTATATCGACGCAGAAGTTGCGTAATATTCTCCGTACCTTCTTGAAGCCCAATCGCCACCGATTCCGTCTAAGGAATCAATTTTGTCAACGGTTATACGCGTAGAGCGGTTCGCCTTTTCGCCAGTGCGAAATCGTCCCAACGAAAACCGCGCTCCAGTTTTTCTGGCAATTCCAGTTCCAAATGACACCACGCCCTGCAGCCCGAACTTCATTTTCGTTCCTTTCAACTTCACGCGACGCCAACCTCGGCATCGTCACAAACAATCCCCACGCACTGCCAGCACAAACCATCATCTCGCCATCCTGAGCCCGTCGAAGGACCAACTCCGCCCTCGCCGTCCTCGCCGCACCCGCCATCCTGAGCCCGTCGAAGGACCAACTCCGCCCTCGCCGTACCCGTCATCCTGAG